>CAZVNK010000129.1:0-3275 GCA_964628115.1 uncultured Ignavibacteriaceae bacterium
ACTTCCTGGCGGGATTTGATCGGGCTTTCCGACCACTGCTTGAATGTCCCCTCCAGTCCCGTTCCCTCGATCGTTATCGATCCCTCGACATAGGCCGTCTTGCGGGCCTTGAGTTTGTCCAGCCCTCCGATGGCATCATAGTTTTTGTGTAGAACGGCGTACGGATCGATCATCTGCGCCGACACCATCGCCGCCAGTAGCGAAATCACAAAAATCATACAATACAGTTTGCATTGTTTCATCTGGTGGTACCTCCGGATTACATCTTGTAATACCCTGCCATACGGAATATATTCAGTTCTGTTTCACTTGCATAAATGATAGTTGGTTATCGGCGGGATGTTTCGAAAGGGTCTTTCAATCGCAATCTCATTCTTCTGAGCTCGCCATTGCGAAGAACAGTAAACCTCAATTCTTTGCCGCTTTCCTGACTTAATATCGCATGCACACCTTGAATTCCGGCAAAATATCCCACATCGATATTGTTAATGGCTAGAATAGTATCCCCCTCTTTAAAACCACCCCTGTCGGCGGGGCTTTTGGGCAATACATAACTGACAAACAATGTAGAATCAGGACTTCCCTCCAGACAAAGACCGCTTCTGTCTATTTGAAATACTGAATCGAAATGTCCTCCCCTTTCCACAATCATCTTATTGTGAACATAATCAAAATAAACAGTAAAATACTTCAATAAGTCATTACCTATATAACCAACGCAATTCCCCATTTGATTATAAATCTCTTTATCCTGTATGTGAATGCTTAAGACTGGATTGAATATTATATGACCAGCGAACTTCAACCAATGTAATCTTGTAATATAACAGGTTTCAACTCCGCCAAGGTCTACATAATCGAATAGATAACCCTTCAGTTTCAAAAATCCGCATCTTGCGGCATAAGGATAACTCATCATGCTCATATCGGAACCGGTATCCAATTTCCACAACCCATGAAATCCATCAATTGTCATTTGCACATAGGGAGTATAATCATCCATTATTATCATGTTATCATTTTTGCCGTCACCGGTATACAAAAAGCTGTCAGAATGGTAAAATGAAACATATTCATTCGCATAATCTATTTTTGTAATCAGCCGCGACAAGAGATTATAACCAAACACCCCTGAAAAATCATACCTAATACCGTGCTCACTCGCAAAGTCAAAGTCATAAACACCTATTGTTTGCGCGTTAAATTCAAGACCCGGCAAACTGATAGCAGGCATATTTCCGAGAGCGATATGAACCTGACTACTCAAGGCGGTTAGGGGGATGCTTCCGGTTATCTCGACACCGAGATCTTCCGCCAGTTTGGGATCTATGATTGATATACCAGTACCGGTATCCAGAAGAAATGAATATGTTTTTCCATCAATCATGACTTCAAGGTAAATGTGTCCATCACGATAATGTATGGGTATATTCTCAGCATACTTGCCATTGGCAAAAATGAAATTATCGCCGGCATCCGGTGGCGGATTAAATAACGAGGAGTCGATTGAAATATCGTATTCCATGTCGCTTATAGTGGCAGTAACGGTATCACCGGTGATGTTATCAATCTTTGTATATTTAAAAGGAGTTGGCAAACCATCAACATATCGATAATCAGAAATAATAATGTAAGTATCTATTATGTTATTTTGCAATATCGTTCCCAATGCAAGGTAGGTACTCGTATCGATAAGATAGACAATTCTGTACTTGGATATTTTATCTATCTTCACAACACGATAACAATCGACACCATTGATACTTTTAATTCCATCATATGTAAAGTCGCTCGAATCCATTGCATTACTACTGGAATCGTTTGTCAATGTCACTCCGGGAAATAAATCAATCCCCTTATTTTCCCCGGCCGCAAAGACGTGTACATTACCGAATATATCACACGTCCACATACTATCGTTATTCATTCCCGCGGAGGATGTCAATCCTCCGACCCTTTTATTAGTGCGATAATTTCCTGATGCGCCAAGCCAGGTTTCTATGTGATATTTCTGCTTAAAAAGCGCTGTTTCAACAACGCTTTTCGAATGAAATGTCTTTATCGCTATTTGCCTGTCATAGTTAATGGTCTCATGGTACTTTTTCATAATTGCATATGGATCGGTCAACTGGGCGATAACGGTGACGGGGCATAGCAGAAAAATTAATACCAGATAACACTTCCATGCGATAATCATACGGTCAGAACTCCGCATTGAGCTGTTTGCCAAATTATGGAATTAATAATATATGTAATTGCGGGGATTTGCAAACAAGAAAAGTAAACAGCCGAATGTGATTAAAACCGAATTGATACGAGAGAAGAAATTAGTGCGGCTCTACAGCAACTGCCCGCCCCGGATTTTTTCATCCAGCAGACGGCATCCTTCCATCAAAATCGATTCATTGGAAAGCTCGTTGTTGGGCTCGGGGATATCATCGGGATCGATCGGTTCCACCGTCCAGGTTCCGTCGGCCCAGCCCAGTCCTTCATACACCGCTTCCGCGCCGGTGAAATTATCCAGTTCGGCATAGGTGATCTGTCCCAGGTTGAGATACAACACCATGACGGAATCATCGGTGTCGCCGAATTGCACCGTCATCTTCACGGTCTTGCGGCTCGGGCCCAACGCCTGAAGTAAATCGATCAGACTCATATCGGACAACCGTCCATGAGCACCGCTGACGTTCTCGGAACTGCCGGCATTGGTATCGACGGCGCCCAGCCGGGATTTGATCTTGCGCAGTTTGCTGACCAGCATGTCAAAACTCTCGTCGAGCGCGATGATGTCCTCAATGCCCTTTTCAAGCAGTTCACTCAGGCGTGAAATCTCAGGCGGAGCGGTCAGCAACAATGCCGGAACCTGCTCGAAATCGATTCCCCCGTCGCGCAATTCCGCGATCGATGCCTTGACCGTATCGGGATCACCCGGCATGACCAGAATCAGGATATCCGGTTTGCCGCGCTGATACAGATCGACAAACACATCGACGGCGTTGTGCGACAACACCCGAAATCCCTCGTTTTTCAGGCGCAGTTCCAGACGTTGCAAAACGGTCAGTTCATGCGAGAAGATCATGATCTGCGGGATCTTCTCCGACGTGTCGCAGGTCAGGATTTCCTCCTGTATCATCGCAATAAACACCTCGACGACCTCGGCCAGAAACAGTTTGCCGACCATATCGCGGAGTTTTCTTTTAACCGCGTCGAATTTGTCCAGCGAGAGTCGCTCGCTGTCCGGGATGCTTTCGCAGAACAGATCGACGATCGTAATG
>CAZVNK010000129.1:3285-7668 GCA_964628115.1 uncultured Ignavibacteriaceae bacterium
CGCCTGGGGATCGCGGCCGGTAAACACCTGCTCGTCAAGCTCAATACCGTGCCGGGCCAGCAGCTGCGCCCAGACGGCATAGTCAAAATTGTCATCGGAAGCCGCTTGGTGAATTTGTGTTTCAGATCTTTGTACGTGGAGCGAAGCATCTCCACCACCACCGGCGGATAGTTCAGCGACGACAGCAGTTTGACCGTATGCCTGATAATCTGTTGATTATCCTCGTTCTCGTCGATATCGTAATAAAAGCGCGCCAGATCGTGAATATAGGCCGCGTTGCTGATCAGCATGCGTTCCTTGTCCGGCAGACCCAGTTTGCGACACAGCCGGTCGACATATTTGCCCACCCGGCCACTGTGATTGCGCGGAAGCTTGGCTGTCGATGCCAATAGCGACGAGAACAATTCAAGATTCATCACCGACAAATCGGTCACTTCATTCAAGCTGTCGATATTGAGCAGTAGCGACGCCGCGCTGTCGTAATAGCGCACCGTGGTGCGCGATGATATTTTGCGAACCCGGTCGATCAGGTCGATATAATCGCCCGGGACGGTATCCTTGATAAAGACGGTGTGAAAAATCTGCTGTCCCAAAAGGTCAATCGCCTCATCTGCCGAATCGGTAATCACGACTTTGAAATTGTCCCGCTCGAACAAAGACTGCATCAACGGCGCGGCATAAGCCTCGTCGGTTACCATCAGAATCGCGGGACGAATATCCTCCACCGGCCCGGTATCGTTCAGGTCGTTGACAATCGGCACCCGGCCGGTATCGGTGGCATAGTCGGGAATTTCCAGCAGGAGGCTTTCCTCGAGCGTTATCTCCCGCCCGAGATAGTGACGGGCAATGGCGGTGGTAATCGCCAGTTCCGCCGCGACATACAACTTGATATCCTTGCCGCGCGCCACGAAATTCAATTCATTGATCAGGTCCTGATCGGTGGGGTCGGGACAGGCGATTTTGAGCACGTTATGTTCGGGATCATAATCGAACGGCATAACCTTGCGCGCCAGCACTACCTTGCGCGGCACCATCTTGGTCAGTATTTCCGGAATTTCCATCCTGGACAGGATCACTCCCTCGCAATCGAACTGCTTCGAGAGCGCATGTACCAGCGCTGCTTCATCGACATAGCGATAGTACAACAACTGCGAACCGAACTTGCCCCCTTGCGCCTTCTGGCGCATCAGCGCTTCCTTGATTTCCTCCTCGGAAATCAATCCCTCTTCGATCAATATCTCATCGAGACGTCGGCGTGCGGACTCCTGTCCCATGTATGGTTATACCTCCTGTAATTCTTTCTGCGGGATCATCTCCTGAAAAGCGGCCGGATTCACGGCGAAACGCATCGCCTCGCGCGCTTTCACCAGTCCGCTGTCGACCAGGGCTTTCAAATGCGAATCCATCAAGCGCATGCCCTGCTTGCTCCCGGTTTGGATGGCGGTGGGAATCTGGTGGGTTTTGCCGTCGCGGATCAGCCCGGAGATCGACGTTGTCCGCAGGAGCAGTTCAAATGCCACCACGCGGCCGCGACCCTCGGCGCGACGGAGCAGTTGCTGGGATACGATTCCGACCAGCGAGTCGGCCAGCATAATACGGATTTGCGGTTGTTGTTCCGCCGGGAAGACGTCGATGATACGATCCACGGTGGCGGCCGCACTGGCAGTGTGCAAAGTGCCCATCACCAAAAGACCGACCTCGGCGGCGGTCGCGGCCAACGAGATAGTTTCGGTATCGCGCATTTCGCCGACCAGCACCACGTCGGGATCCTCGCGCAGGGCCGCTCTCAGCGACGCCGCGAACGACGTGGAATGCAGACCGATCTGACGCTGGGAAATCAGAGAATTTTTATTGCCGTGCACGTATTCGATCGGGTCTTCCAGCGTGATTATATGCTTGTTGAAATTGGTATTGATATAATCGATCATTGCCGCCAGCGTGGTGGTTTTGCCGGAATTGGTCGGTCCCGTGATCAACACCAGCCCGGATTTGGACTCGGCAAGTTTCGCAACGGTATCGTTGAAACCAAGTTGCTCCAGATCGGGCAAATCCTGCGGAATCAGACGAATAGCCGCGGCAATGCCGGTTTGGGTACGATAAATATTCAAGCGAAATCGTCCCTGCCCGTGGATACCGTGCGCCAGATCAAGATCGCCGGTTTTCTCGAACAGCCGAATCTGCTCGTCGGAGAGAAGTTCAAACACCAGGTGCTTGATATCCTCGTCGGACAGTCGCCGATGGCGAGTTTTTTCCAACTCGCCGTGGACACGAATCATCGGCACCGAACCGGCCACCAGATGCAAATCCGAAGCATTCGCGGCTTTGACTATTTCCAGTAACTGATCAATCTTCGCCATATCCTGCCAGTCGTATTGTAGTATTATTTATGGCTATCTGTAATCAATATCGGACGGTTGGGATAGTATCTTAAGTTGGTATTGACCAGCGAGTAAGACAATTTCATCCGCTATTGCAAGTCAATTCCGCCCCGCGACTTGCCGGAAGACCAATTGAGGTCTCTATTTTTGACTTTGGTTGTTTTCTGAAGGATTTGCCTTAATTTCACCGAATTTGGGAATGGTATATCTTTTCCTCCACCTGCCAAGAAACCACATAGCCGGCGCAAAAACGACAACAAACAGGATAATAAGGCCAAGGAAACTGATGCCGTATGTCCATCCATAACTATCAAGCTCCTTCAACCACATCCCTATACACCGGGCAATAGTCCATACAAACATAACACCGATGCAAATCCACATCACCAGGTGATGTCTTTTCATGCCGATATATTCCTTGTCATCCCCGTGAATTTGCAGGCGGATTTCATTAATAATTTTCCATGAAATGGTAGCTTCACCTTTTAGAAAAACGGCAATACCGCATAAAAGAAGTAATTGAAGTAACTGAATACCCCATGTCTCCTGCCACATGATATTTCCCTGACCTGACAGGGGGATGAAATCATGGAAACTATTGCCCGTTATTTGAGAATACGCCACGAGTTGCCAGAAGGATTCTGATATATCGATTAGGAGAGCAATGAACACCACTAAAAAAGGTATAAAAAACAATAAATAAGCCGACTTCATAATCTGTCCATCACGCACTGCCGATGGCGGCGGAATAAACACAAACTGCAATGGTAGCCACCTGTCGAAGAACCTCCCTCTTGCAAACTCATTATGATAGTACAACCTGATTTTACAAATATTCTGGTACAGTTGTTCCATTGTAAACCTGAACCACAACATCATAAATATTAAAAACATGCCGCCGACAATATCAATATCTTCCAATCCTATACTTAAACCCACTAAGGGAACATCAACATAGGGCTTACTGATGACATTGGAGGGAAGCATGGTATTTGATATTTCGGCGCGATCCAGCAACAGCCGGACCGATGAAATCACCGAATCTTCTTTTTGCCGTAAAATGAATGGATAATACTCTCTGCACCAATATGCTTTTTCTTCAAACGAAGCACCCTCAGGAAATTGCACCGTAGCAATAGAGTCTGCCACGGATTCTTCAGTTCCGTCATATTTATTACTTCTAAAGACCTGCACTAAGCCCCTTTTATATGTACTGTCGTTTTTTATAAACATGCTGTCCAGAGCGAGTTTGTAATCAATATAATCGGATTTTCTCAGATCCTTTTTCGATATGGTCAAAACCACATCCTTGAGAACATTATCAGCCGCATATCCTATATTATAACTACATGGCGTTCGTATATCATCCCAAGTAACCAGTGTCGTGATTTGATGAGCAAATAGCCAGGCGGAGATTAAGGTAATTGTAAGAAGCAGGTTTCGCGCTCTTTTCAGTGCATATGAAATGGAGTCAAGATATCGCTCTTCAACATTACTGAGTGAAACCAACTGCGGATCGTGTTTACCGTTCATTTTTCACCTCGTAGTATATGACCCTTTTATGTAGTGCTTATAAAATGCAATGATGCATACTATTAGTGATGCTTATCGAAAATGCCTGTCAATCGATAATATCATTATAGTCCTTTTACTCGATATTGTCAACTGAATTTGCGCTTTATGAATCGGCACAAAAAGAGTACAATAAATGTGATTTATGTCGCAATTACAAATTCAATACGATGGAATTTCACCGAAGATGATGTCGACAGGAAATTCATACCAAAGGATCATAACGGCAATACCGTGTATCGCTGTCTATTCGCGGAAGCGGTACCCCACCCCTCGAACCGTTTCGATATACGAACCGGCATCGCCCAGTTTCTTGCGAAGTCCCGCGCACTGGACGTCCACCGACCGATCAGTCACCGGGTAATCCTCACCGTGAAGAGCGTCGACGATTTGATAGCGCGAAAACACCCATCCCGGACGGCGCGCCAGCAAA
>CAZVNK010000130.1:0-7654 GCA_964628115.1 uncultured Ignavibacteriaceae bacterium
TTTCATCCGGCGGTGCGCATCGCCGACACCCGTCAGGACATTCGCGAGCGATGGAAGGAAATGCCGCATTTCGAGATGTTGATCCCCGCCGATTCGGTTGCACCCAATTCCGATGTCCTGGCTACCGCCGATTTACGCCGCGATCTGCAACATTTACCCGTATTGGGATATCGTCGCTATGGCGCCGGGAAAGTGCTGGCGTCGACCGTCGCGCCGTTCTGGCACTGGGCGTTCTACGGGTATGGCTTCGGTGACGAGGTCGACGAATACCCGCGTCTGTTCGACGGCATTATCAACTGGCTGTCCCTGAAAGAGGATTCCGACCCGGTTCGTATCGTGCCGGATAAAACGGTATATACCCGGGGAGAACGGGTGGGATTCACGGCTTTCGTGTACGATCTGGGTTTCCGTCCAATAACGGGAGCAACGGGATACGTGGGACTGGTGGCGGAGGGAACCACCGATACCACGTTGACGCAATGGACCGAGCAGGGTGAGGGACGATATGTATTGGACTTCGACGTGGTTGCGCCGGGACGATATACGTATACGGGAGTAGTCGAAAAGGACGGACGGACACTGAAATCATCCGAAGGACAGATTGTCGTGGAAAGCTATTATATCGAGGATTTCCGGCGGCGTCCCGATTTTGTCACTCTGACAACCGTTTCGCAGTTGAGCGGCGGTCGTTTTTGCACGTCCGATCAGATTAACGAACTGGCGCAATATCTGGATACCCAACCGATTCGGGTGACTACCCAAAAAGAGATTGTCATCTGGAATAAATTCTGGCTTTTGGCGGTGTTTATTCTGGCGCTGGGACTGGAGTGGCTGATTCGCAAGCGGTTTCAGTTGATCTAAATGTGACATTCCAATATAAAATTCTTATTGCACCACGACCGCTGTGCCGTTATATAAGGCCGGTATGGCGATGGTAAGTAAAATCAGAAGAGGGTAAAGATGAAAATAGCGGTTATCGGTTCAGGATTGATGGGGCGAGCGGTCGTGTATGATCTCAGCCGGGCGGAAGGAATGGAAAAGGTCGGGTTGTATGATTTCGATATCGACCTCGCCGAAGAAATCGCGCGGCGGTTCGGCAATGATATCACTATTGCGGGAAAGATCGACGCCGGCGATGAGGACGCCGTGGCGCAGATACTTGAAGAATATGACGCCTGTGTATCGGCGGTGACGTATCGATATAATCCGGGGTTGACCCGGGCGGCGATCAAGGCCCACGCCCATTTCTTCGATCTGGGCGGCAATAACGACGTGGTCAAGGCGCAGTTGGAGATGTCCGACGAGGCCAAAGCGGCGGACGTGCTGGTCATTCCCGATTGCGGACTGGCGCCCGGCATGGTTTCGGTGCTGTCTGCCGCCGGATTGAAAGAATTCGACAAAGTCAGCGCGCTGAAAATCCGTGTCGGCGGACTCCCGCAGAATCCCCGTCCCCCGCTGAATTATCAGATGGTGTTTTCATCGGAAGGGTTAATCAACGAGTACTGGGAACCGGTGGTAATTCTCGAGGAAGGCAAGAAGAAGACGGTCAATCCGATGACCGGTGTGGAAACGCTGGAATTCGACGGAATCGGCACGCTGGAGGCGTTTTATACGTCCGGGGGAACCTCGACTCTTCCCGACACCTATGCCGGTGTCGTGGATTTCCTCGATTACAAGACGATTCGATATCCCGGTCATTGTCAGGTGTTTAAGCCGATGCTTGAAATCGGTCTGGGATCGCGAAGTGAAATCAAGGTCGGCGACGCCCGGGTCGAACCGCGCGAGGTGTTCAAGAAAGTCCTTGAGAAAAACCTGTCATTCAGCGATCCCGACATGGTGCTGGTGCGCGTGACGTTCGAAGGAGTGAAAGACAATCAGACACGGACGTTGTCGTATGAGATCGTCGACCGGCAGGACAGCCGTAGCGGTCTGACCGCCATGATGCGCACCACGGCGTTTCCCGTCGCGATTATCGCCTGGATGGCCTGCGCCGGTAAAATCGAAACGCGGGGAGTGATTCCTCAGGAACTGGCGGTCGATCCGGCTTCTTTCATTGCACAGTTGAAAAAGCGTAATATCATGTTGACGGTGAAAACGACCGATTGATATATCGGTCGTTGGATGTACAAAACGCGATTCGTATCGTAAGTCCTGACGATTACTTCGGAATCGTCACCGCAATATCGCCCAGCACACGAGTCTGACAGGCCAGCCGGGACCGTTCGGTCGGTTTGTCCACGGTCTCCAGCAAATCCGCCTCGTCGCTTTCCCTGGGAGAAACCTGATCGATACCCCGGTCGATATACACGTGACAGGTTCCGCACACGCCGTTGGCTCCGCAGTCGTTATCGATGTCAATGCCATTATCCAGCGCCGCCTCCAGAATGGTGGTTCCCTCGGAGACCTCGACTTCCGTATCGGTGTTCAAGAACAGGATTTTCGGCATATCTCTCCGCACTCCTTGTCGTCCGTCGTACGATAACGAACGACCTAAACGTGGTCATTTCGTTTTGATGCATAGGAATATACGGTTATAACGGGTCTGTCAAGTGGTTTTCGTGAGAGGGCGCAATAAAAATACGTCGCATACAAAAAAACACTTGAAAAAGGTGCAACATTTATCCATATTAGGACGTTTGATATGTATATATAGAGTTAATTGGTCAATGAAGAAGGGAACTTGACATGCAATTATCACGAAAAGCCGATTATGCTCTTCGAGCCGTAATGCACTTCGCCGGAATGCCCAAGGGAAAGCTGGCTTCTATCGGAACCGTTGCCAAAGCCCAGAAAATCCCCCGGGAATTTTTGGCCAAAATTTTGAAAGACCTCACCTGGGCCGGTATTCTGGTTTCTTACCAGGGCGTGACCGGCGGATATCGGCTGTCGCGGCCTGCGCGCGAGATTTCATTCCTGGACGTTATCGAAGCCATGGAGGGACCGATTGCACTCAACCTGTGCACGCAGGACAATTGCGAGTGCGATCATTTTCCTGACTGCAAGATGCGTGATTTCTGGGTGAAGGAAGAAGAGCATTTCAAGAAAATGCTGTCGCGAGCCAATTTCGGCAAGTACAAGGCGATCTACAAGAGTAAATAAGCGGGGCGAGGTGTTTCAATCCGTCGTCATACGGACGGAAACACTGCTTACATCCAAAGCATGTCGGGCGTCTTGCCCGAAAAATATCGATTCGGCCGGGCTGTTTCAGCCCGGCCGGACGTATAATATAGAGAAGGAAATATGACTCGCGGGGTTGATTTTACGGATGGAAATATGTTATATACCCGCAGAGAAAAACGAACGCCCGAACCGGGGCGGAGTGCAACGATAAATGCGATTTACGGGAGACTGGAGAGATGAATTTCGAGGATAAAGATTATAAGATACGAG
The DNA here is from genome assembly GCA_964628115.1 of uncultured Ignavibacteriaceae bacterium. Taxonomy (GTDB): domain Bacteria; phylum Zixibacteria; class MSB-5A5; order GN15; family PGXB01; genus JAFGAL01. Next base: position 3,391 of record CAZVNK010000130.1, read on the forward strand.
TCGGTCTGGCTGAAATGCTCAAGGGTGGAGTGATTATGGACGTTATCAATCCTGAGCAGGCCAAGATCGCCGAGCAAGCCGGCGCGGCCGCCGTTATGGCGCTGGAACGGGTTCCGGCAGATATCCGCGCCGATGGCGGCGTGGCTCGAATGGCCGATCCTGATGTTATCGAGGGTATCAAGAAGGCTGTCTCGATACCGGTGATGGCGAAATGCCGAATCGGACATTTTGCCGAGGCGGAAGTTCTGCAGGCGCTGGAAGTCGACTTTATCGACGAGTCGGAAGTGCTTACCCCCGCCGACTATGAAAATCATATCCACAAGTGGACGTTCAAGGTTCCATTCGTCTGCGGATGTCGCAATCTGGGCGAGGCCCTGCGGCGTGTTGCCGAGGGAGCCGCGATGATTCGCACCAAGGGCGAAGCCGGCACCGGCGACGTTTCCGAGGCGGTCAAACATCTGCGGGTAATCAACCGCGAGATGAAAAAGCTGACGGTGATGTCCGAGGAGGATTTGTACCGGGTTGCCAAGGAAGAACGATCACCGTTGACGGTGGTTCGGATGGTGGCAAAAACCGGCAAACTCCCGGTTCCCAATTTCGCCGCCGGCGGAATCGCGACTCCGGCCGATGCCGCACTGGTGATGAAACTGGGGGCGGAAGCCGTGTTTGTCGGAAGTGGCATATTCAAATCGTCCAATCCGGATAAGCGCGCCCGAGCCATCGTGACCGCGGTGACGCAGTATGCCGACGCCAAGGTGGTGGCGGAGTGCAGTCGCGGACTGGGTGAGGCCATGAAAGGTATTTCCACCGCGGAAATTCCCGAAGACAAACTGTTGCACGTCCGCTGACCCGGCCAATCGTACTATCGTCATGTTTGCCTCTCTGCATATCGGAGTGCTGGCGCTTCAGGGGGATTTTGAACGCCATTTGCACCATTTGCGCATCCTGCACGCCTCCGCGCGGGAAATCCGTCGGGGCGCCGATCTCGACGGTCTGGATGCGTTGATCATTCCCGGCGGTGAATCGACCACCATGAACAAGCTGATCGACCGGTTTGCCATGCGCGACGTGCTGGCAGACTTTTTAAGAAGTCATCCGGCGTGGGGAACCTGCGCCGGATCGATTTTATTGGCGCGGGAGGTCGATGACGACCGTATCGAACCGTTCCGAATTATCGACGTGGCCGTCAGTCGCAACGCCTACGGTCGCCAGGTGCATTCTTTTTTCGCCACCGTGAACGCCCGTCTGGGCAAAGAGACGGCGGTTTTGCCGGCATCGTTTATCCGGGCGCCGATCGTATCCGATCCCGGGCCGGGAGTGCGGGTGCTCGCCGAATACGATGGCCATCCGGTTCTGCTGGAGCAGAATAACTGCCTGATCAGTACCTTTCATACCGAGTTGCATGACGATCCGGTTTTAACGCGCTATTTTCTCGAGAAAGTGGCGACGATTTCACGCGGCGGGAATGACTCATCGGCCTATCGGTCGGCCTCGTAATCGTACTGTCGTTATCTGGAGTATTATGAAAATATCCGGCCTGAAAAAAATAATCGTCGCCGATCATTACGGTTTCTGCATGGGCGTCAAGAACGCCATCTCGATAGCGCGGGAAACCGCTGAGTTGACTGCATCCGGCACGATCCTCAAGGAGATCGTGCACAACGACGCCGTCGTCGAGGATTTCAAGAAAAAGGGCGTTGGGCAGGCGCGATCGATCGATGATATCTCGCACGGGACAGTGATCATTCCGGCTCACGGCGTGTCGCCCGAGGTGTTGCGCAAGGCCGAACAGAAGGGACTGAAAATAGTGAATGCCGCCTGTCCGTTGGTGATACGCATTCATAAAATCGTCAAGAAGCTGGCCAAGGAGGGATATCGCGTATTGCATTTCGGTGATCCCGAGCATGATGAGACTGTGGGGATTGTCGGCTGGGCGCCGGAACGCGTGGAGGTTATTGCTTCACTTGAGGCTCTCTTGGCCTATCCCGATTATGGCGGCAAACTCGCGCTGACGTCGCAGACCACGGCCCGCTCGGAGGATTTCGCCGCGGTGGAAAAGGCGGCCCGCAGTCGCTTTCCGCAGATTGAGGTGTACAACACCATCTGCAACGCCACCAATCAGCGTCAGGAAGCGATCTTGAAACTCGCTCCGAACGTGGATTTGATCCTGGTGGTGGGGTCGCCCTCGTCGGCGAATTCCAATCGCCTGGTCATGATTTCACGCACGATCTGCCCCGAATCGTTTTTAATCAATTCCGCCGAGGATATTCTTCCCGAATGGTTTACCGGCCCAAAACCGATCGCGACGGTCGGTCTTTCCGCCGGAGCCTCGACGCCGGATTTCCTGATCGCGGGCGCCATCGACCGACTGCGAGAAATGGCCGAGGGCGAAATACAAGTGATTTATCCTTCCCGCCGGCGGCACGGCAATCATCTGGCCATGGACGACCTGCAAGCCTGATTTGTACTTCTTATCTTGCGAATATCCACGCGAGTATGTTGTTTAAGGTCGTTTCTTTCAGGCAAAATACACGTGAGAAAAACGACCGTGTTTATCTGACATTTGCTGTCATCCCGGCGAAATGCGAATATGATACAAAACCTTATAAATAGCGGGTTTATTTACAATTTTTTTATTGCCAATATGTGATTTTGTTTTATATTTATAAACTCTGGGAACATCTCAGACAGGAATGTGTTAAAATTATGACAGCATCGATAGATTCATATTCATTCTCGTTCTCTAAGCATAGCCGTGAGAATATTCAATTCATCAGAATCTAAACGTGGAGAACGGGGTGGAGCGGTGTTGGCATAATGGGCAATTACGGACATTATAACACATAGGGGGCATATGACACAAAACAGAATTGAGCCGATAACGGCTCGCGTGTAGGTACTGAAAGCAGCATTACCTAACGGTAAGGAAATTGCAGGGACCGCCGATAATATAAACCATCCCCTGTAATCGGTTCTTCGGACGGCAAAACCCGCCGGGGCGGGTAAACAGAAAAGACGAGCACGTTTTGTCGTTCACATTGGAGGAGCAAATGCTCAAGAGTGTAGATTTATATACCATTCCCAACGATCGTGGCTGTGAAGAGATTCTGGGGTTTTTGCAGGAAATGGATGTGGCTGTGAAGATCCGGGATCTCAAGAAACAACCTCTGACGTTCCATGAAATCGCTGGATTGATTCGTCATCTGAATCTGCGGCATTTTATCAATGCCGATTCCAAGGTCTTGAAAAAATCCGGGCTGGAAGACAACAATCTGGACCGAGATGAAGTATTCCAACTTATGGCCGATGACAATGATTTACTGCGAAAGCCCATTGTCGTCGCCGGACGGTTGATGACGGTCGGCTGTAATATCGACAAGATCAAGGAGATGTTGCAGATTAAATCGAACGGTTCCGATCCGTCGGATGAATTCATGGAATCCATTCCGATGCGCCATAACGGCGTCGCGGCAAAAAGGGGTAGGACCAGTAAGTCGGCCTAAAATCATTGCCTTTGACCCATGCTCTTGCTTATATTGCAACGATATGACAAGAATCGCAGGAGCAGGAGAGGACAATGAATATTGAACGTGAAATCCTTGAAGTCGACGTCCTGATCGTGGGGGCCGGACCGGGCGGATTGTCATTCGCCTATCATTTAGCCCAGTTGTGCAAGAACGCCGGCGGTGATTCCGCACTGCCGGAGATCGTGGTGATTGAGAAGGGCACCTATCCCGGAGCGCATTCGCTTTCGGGAGCGATTCTCGATCCGCGTACGCTCGCAAAACTGATTCCCGACTATCTCGAGAAGGGTATGCCCTTTGAGAAGAAGGCCGGGAAGGACTCGATGTACTTCCTCACCGAAAACGGCAAGATCAAATTTCCTTTCCTGCCGGGACCGTTTCATAATCACGGCAATTATATCGTTTCTCTCAACAAACTCACGTCATGGCTCGGCGAACAGGTCGAGGCGGCGGGAGTCAATATCTTCCCGGGAACCGGCGGATATGAACTGCTGATCGAAGACGGCGCGGTCACCGGGGTGCGCGGGGCGATCCTGGAGCCCAGCGACACCGCCCGCGGCGTGGCGTCGAGCCGAAAGGTGGTCAGCGCGTTCGAGTTTCAGGCCCAGGCCGTCATCGTCGCCAGCGGCGGCATCGGCGGAAACACCGACCTGGTTCGGAAGAACTGGCCCAAACGCCTCGGCCGGATCCCCGGTCAGCTGCTGACCTGGGTGCCCGCGCACGTGGACGGCCGGATGATC
>CAZVNK010000131.1:0-5537 GCA_964628115.1 uncultured Ignavibacteriaceae bacterium
CTGCTCGACCGCGACACGAGCCTTGTTTGCGGCAGAGCCGATTTCCTTGCGCTGATCGATTGGCAGATCTTTCAGCGTTTTGAGACTGGGCGTAATTTGCCCCTTCCGGCTTAAGAGCCGGATGCGGATCTCATCCAGAGCTTGCGTTGAAGAGGCCGATGCAATTGCCGAGAGGGCCTCGGCAAGCATTTTTTCTATATCACTCACCCCGGCCATACGCGCCTTCCCTCCAGGTTAGGCGTTTTTGGCCATGTCGACGAGTCGCCCGAAAGTGGCGGCATCGCGCGCGGCGATATCAGCAAGCGCCTTGCGGTCCAAACCAACGCCGGCCTTTTTCAAGCCGTTGATCAGCGAGGAATAATTCATGCCGAATTGTTTTGCTCCGGCGGAAATCCTGATGATCCAGAGGCGACGGAATTCCCGCTTTTTATTGCGGCGATCACGGTAGGCATATTTCATGCCCTTGTGAATCGTTTCCAGCGCGGTACGATATAGACGAGAGCGGGCACCGTAGTTGCCCCGTGCCTTTTTCAGGACTTTTTTATGACGTCGGTGCGCGGCGACATTATTCATTGCGCGTGGCATATCATCAATCTCCTGTACTCAATAGTCGTTTCGGTATCAATACGGGACCAGCTTGTTGACCCGAGGTTCATCGACCTCGGACACCAGGCAGGACTGACGCAGGTTGCGTTTGCGCTTGGGCGATTTCTTGGTCAGGATATGGGAATGATACGCTTTGTTGCGCTTAATCTTTCCCGTGCCCGTCTTCTTGAACCGCTTCGCGGCTGACTTGTTCGTTTTTATCTTCGGCATCTTCAGACCTCTTGGGTTTGCTCTTTATCGCTTGCGGCTTCGGGGTCAGGATCATGTTCAGGCGTCTGCCTTCCATCTTCGGTTCCTGTCCAACCGTACTAATATCGGCCAATTCATCAACCACTCTCTGCAGGAGACGGTGCCCGTATTCCGTGTGCGCCAACTCGCGCCCGCTAAACATAACAAAAACCTTGACTTTGCTTCCCTGCACAAGAAACTCGCGAACATGCCGGGTTTTGAACTGAAAGTCATGCTCGTCGATTTTCGGACGATATCGCATCGCCTTCAGTTCCACGGTATGCTGTTTCTTTTTTGCCTGTCTCGCTTTTTTCGACTGCTCATACTTATACTTGCCGTAATCCATGATTCGGCAAACCGGCGGGCGGCTGTTCGGGGAAACTTCGACAAGATCAAGACTTGCGTCTTTGGCTCTTTGCAAAGCCTCGTTGATCGGAATAATACCGACCTGTTCCCCGTTGAGACCGATCAGCCTGATCGGTGATACTCGTATCTGGTCGTTTACACGGACTCTTTTTTGAGCTATTGTATCCTCCCTTGCGTTAACTGCGACTCGGTTGCTTTGGTTTCTATTTCCGTTCGCATAATTTCAACAATTCTATCCACCCCAAACGAGCCCTGGTCGCCTTTGCCGTGCAAACGCACCGACAGACTATCGGACTCGGCTTCCCTGGCCCCTATTATAAGCATATATGGAATTTTCTGCAACTCCGATTCACGAATCTTGTGGCCAATTTTTTCAGACCGGGAATCCAGATCGACTCTCAGACCGGCCCGTTTCATACGGTCAACCACCTGGCGACCGTATTCGATATGGGCATCGGTGATCGGCAGGACCCGGGCCTGCACCGGCGCCAGCCAGAGCGGGAATTTGCCGGCGTAATGCTCGATCAACACGCCGAAAAAGCGCTCGACCGAACCCAAAAGGGCGCGATGAATCATAAACGGCCGTTTCATCTGTCCGTCCCGGTCGACATAATTCAAGTCGAACCGTTCCGGCAGGCTGAAATCGAACTGAATGGTGGAGCACTGCCAGCTTCGGCCCAGCGCGTCCTTGATTTTAATATCGATTTTCGGCCCGTAAAACGCGCCGCCGCCCTCATCGACGGAATACGGCAGGTCCAATATCTCCAGCGCGCGACGGAGACCGCCTTCGGCCTTAACCCAGTCGTCGGGATCACCGATGGCTTTTTCCGGCCGGGTGGACAGATAAATATCGTAATCCTGAAAATGGAAGCTGTCCAGAATATGCAAACAGAATTTCATCAACCAAACCAGCTCGTCCTCCATCCCCTCGGGCGAGACGAAATGGTGGGCATCGTCCTGCGTAAAACCGCGCACCCGCATCAGGCCGTGCAGAACGCCCGGCATCTCGTAGCGATACACCGTCCCCAATTCCGCCCATCGCATCGGCAAATCGCGATAACTCCAGCGACGCGATTTGTACATGCTGATATGGAACGGGCAGTTCATCGGTTTGATCTGGAATCGTTCCTCGTCCACCTTGATCGGCTGGTACATATTCTCGGTATAAAAATCGGTATGTCCGGAGCGATTCCACAAATCGAGTTTGGCGATATGCGGCGAGAAGACCAGATCGTAGCCGTTGGCCAGATGTTCCTCGCGCCAGAAATTTTCGATTTCGTTTCTTATCAATGCGCCTTTGGGAAGCCACAGCACCAGCCCGGCTCCGACATCGTTGGTGATATGAAACAATTCCAGTTGTTTGCCCAGAGTGCGATGATCGCGCTTTTTGGCCTCCTCCATGCGATAGAGATAATCCTCAAGCATTTTCTTCTTGGGATACGACACCCCGTAAATGCGTTGAAGCATGGTGCGTTTCTCATCGCCGCGCCAGTAGGCGCCGGAGGACGCGGTCAACTTGAAGGCCTTGATAATACCGGTATTGGGAATATGCGGTCCGCGACAGAGATCTTCGAAGGAGGAATGCTTGTACACCGACACGCGTTCATCGAGAATGTCCTCTTCGAGCATCTCCACTTTATATTGCGCACATTCCTGACGATACTTGTCCAGCATCTCATTGCGGGTGACATCCTCGCGATGAAACGCCGCCTTTTCGTCGATGATTTCCTGCATCCGTTTTTCGATTCGCTCGAGGTCTTCCGGTGAAAACGGCTTGCTCACCTCGAAATCGTAATAAAAGCCCTCATCGATCGGCGGCCCAATCGCCAGCTTGGTCTCCGGGAACAGCTCGGTCACGGCCTGGGCCATGACATGAGCTGATGAATGCCAGAATACCTGCCGTCCCTCGGGAGTATCAAAGGTCAGGATTTCCACCGGGGCGTCGCCGTCGATTTCCGCGTTGAGGTCTTTGATTTTGCCGTCGACTTTGACCGCAATGGCTTCTTTGGCCAATCTCGACGAAATCGATTTGGCGATATCGAAACCGGTGGTCCCTTTCGGGTATGTCTTGGACGATCCGTCCGGTAATGTTATATTCACGTTACTCATTGCCTGCAACTATAATAAACGGGCACAAACCTTATCATATAATACGGTTCATGTCCCGCTAAAAATGGTGGGCGATACTGGAATCGAACCAGTGACCTCTTGCATGTCAAGCAAGCACTCTAACCAACTGAGCTAATCGCCCGTTAAACCTGTGTCACATATCAAACCATTAAACTTTTGTAAGCCGATATCATATAGATAATTATCGAATCTGTCAAGCGAAATCTTTATGCGGTTCGAGAAATAGTCCGGGCGGCGTGGCGTTCGAGTCGCTCCCGCAAAACCGCTATGGACGATAATCCGCTCAGGCGTTCGACCGGCTGTCCCCCGACAAAGAATAACTGAGTTGGAATATGCGTGATATGATACCGCAAAACGGTCTCGGGCGCGTCTTCCACGTCGACCATGACGATATTCAGCCGGTCAGCGTAATCCGCACCGAGTTTCAAAAGCAAACGTCGCTGTAATCGGCACGGCGGACAGGCGTGGGAACAGAATCCGACCACTACGGGTCGGGTTGCATTCCCCACGACTTCATCGAAATTACGGTCGGTCACCACCGGCGGTCCCGGCGGCATAATCGCGGTTCGATCGGGTTGTGCGGTGGTCGTTTTCATTTTGCCACGGTTTCGGGTTCGATCGCCTTGTTTTTCTTAAACTCGGCAGTCCAGTCGCGCAGACTTGTCAGAGCCGGGCCAAGTATACGGTCGCTGTCATCCGATACGTCCGGTTCCGGATTATTCTCATAATATTTCATGAAATCCAGGAAACCCTTCATTTCATTACGACGGCTGAATTTCGACATCAGCGACAGCATCCAGATCGGAAGCGATGAAATCGCAATATCGGGATACGCTTCGGCGCAAAACAACTTCAGCGCCTCGCGAATGGTCATTTTGTCCACTCCGCGAATATGGAAAGTCTTGTTCACGGCTTCATCATTGCGCAGGGCGTTGGAAACCATTGCGCTGTAATCCGAGGCGGCGATCCACGATACGGGGTGCGGTTGTTTGCCGACCAGAAACGCCTTGTTGCCCTGAATGTACAGCGGCAGTGATTCCATGAACCAGCAACAGCGAAAGATGGTATACGGGACACCGCATTCCCGAAGCGCGCGTTCGGCGTTGACTTTGGCGGCAATATACGGATGAGACGAATCCTCGTCCCCGACTCCGAGGCCGGATATCATGGCGACGCGCTCCAGTCGGTGTTCGGCGGCGATCCGGGCCAGGTTGGCCGCGCCCTGGTGCTCAACCATATCGTAGTTGTCGATATCCATCTTCGCCGACAGGTTGATATACACGGCGTCACAGTCCCTCATGGGTTCGGACAATGTCTCCTGATCGGTGACATTCCCCTCCACCAGACTGACGGAGTCTCCGAAAATGCGTTGCGCTCGTTCGAGATTATGGGTCATGACTCTGACGGCATATCCATCGGCGCGAAGACGTCGCACCACCGGGTAGCCGAGCATGCCGGTTCCCCCGACCACCAGAACGTTATTGACCATTCCACCTCCCTGTTGAGATTAACGGATCGTTACGTTCATTTCCCTCGCGAGCGTCATGAATATACACGACCGATTCGGCGACGTCAAGACGCGTCTCGAATTAATCCCGCATGCGAAAGAGAAAAGGCGTCAAGACCGCCAAAAAGCCCTTGCCACGCCGGGGGGAATGTTTATATTAGTCGCGTGTTTGTTATTTTTTTCACATATTCTAAGGGTTGCTCGGTATGGCTTCAAATATATTAATCGTCGGAGCGGGAGTGATGGGTCAGGGCTTGGCCGAAACCATCGCCGGCACCGGCAACGAAGTGATTCTGCTCGACCGAACGTTGAAGATCGCGCACAACGGTATTCTTCGCGTCGGCGAGCGCATCGATCAGGAAATCCGCAAGTGGGGCAAAACACAGTCTGACAAACGCGCCATCCTGTCGCGTATCACGCCGACGGCGGACCTTCAGGACGCCAAGAACGCCGGTATCGTCATCGAGGCGATCCCGGACGATCTGCGCAAAAAACGCGAGCTGTTCCAGATGCTCGACGACCTCTGTCCGGAGGACACGATCTTCATCACCAACACGGCCACCCTGTCGATCACGGAACTGGCACAGGTGACCAACCGTCCCGACAAGGTGATCGGGATGCACTTTTTGCACCCGGTGCCCAAGATACCGCTGGTGGAAATCGTACGCGGTCTGAAGACCTCGGAAGAGACTTATGACAA
>CAZVNK010000131.1:5547-7637 GCA_964628115.1 uncultured Ignavibacteriaceae bacterium
CGGCAACACGCCGATTCGCGTGTACGAGTACCCCGGGTACGTGACGACGCGCATCATCGTGCCGCTTCTCAACGAAGCGATTCACGTGCTGATGGAAGGCGTATCGACGGCGCAGGAAATCGACACCGCCATGAAGCTGGGGTACGGATTCGATATCGGCCCCCTGGCGCTGGCCGACCAGATGGGGCTTGACGTGGTGATGTCGTGGATGGAAAATCTCCTGGGTGAGTTGTCCGAACACAAGTACAATCCCTGCCCGCTGTTGCGCAAGATGGTGCGCGCCGGACGACTCGGCGTAAAAACGGGACGGGGCTTTTTCAAGTACGACAAAGAGGGCAACCGACTCAACGACGATAACCCCACGGAAGAAAAGTAGCGGATGAAATTATGAATATACTTGTTATCAACTGCGGCTCGTCATCGGTCAAATATCAGTTGTTCGACACGGAACAAAAGATGGCGCTGGCCAAAGGCAACGTCGCCCGCATCGGCATGTCCGGCGCGGTAGTGACCCATAAGCCGTTCGATCGTCCCGAAACCAAGGTCTCCGGCGAGATACTCGATCACATCGTGGCGATCGAGTATGTCATTTCGATTCTGCTTTCGGAAAATCACGGCGTTATCAAGGATAAATCCGAAATTCACGCCGTCGGCCACCGGGTGGTGCACGGCGGCGAGGAATTTACCGAATCGGTGCTGGTGGAAAGCGAAGTCATGCGACAGATTCGCAATCTGATCGATCTCGCCCCGCTTCACAATCCGCACAACATTCGCGGCATCAACGCCTGTAAGAAGAATCTTCCGGACGTGCCGCAGGTGGCGGTGTTCGACACCGCGTTCCACCATCGGATGCCGCCGGAGGCTTATGTTTACGGTCTTCCCTATGTCATGTACAAGAAGTACGGCATCCGGCGTTATGGTTTTCACGGCACGTCGCATCTCTATGTCGCGCGGCGGGCGGCCGAGATGATCGGCAAACCGATCGACCAGATCAAGACGATCACCTGCCATCTCGGCAACGGAGCCTCGATCGCGGCGGTCGATCGCGGTATATCGATCGACACTTCGATGGGGTTCACGCCGCTCGAGGGACTGCTGATGGGAACGCGATCCGGCGATCTCGATCCGGCCGTTATTTTGCACATCATGGGACGCGAGGAACTTTCGCTACATGAAGCCAACACCCTGATGAACAAGCACTCCGGCCTGAGCGGCGTTTCCGGCGTATCATCCGACATGCGCGAAATCTTGGAGGCATCCGAGAAAGGCAACGCCAACGCCAAACTGGCGTTCGATATCTATTGCTATCGTTTGAAGAAGTACATCGGCGCGTACGCCGCCGCCATGGGCGGACTCGACGTGATCGTATTCACGGCCGGCGTCGGGGAAAATTCCCCGCCGGTACGCAAGGCCACCTGCAAGGGACTGGAATTTCTTGGAGTCGAACTCGACGACGCAAAAAACGAACAGGCGATCAACAAGGAACTGGATATCAGTGCCAACGGGACGCGGGTTCGTGTTCTGGCGATTCCCACCAATGAGGAATTAGTAATTGCGATTGACACCGAGGAAATCGTAAAACAGATGAAGAAGTGATAAAACTCCTTTGACGGAACGCCTCAGACGGCAGGGAGGTTTTTTGTACGAAATAATCGACAAACGAGAATTGTGCGAGAAGGTGCATCAGTTCAAAATCAAAGTGCCTCATCTCGTAAAAAAAGCCAGGGCCGGGCAGTTCGTAATCCTGCGTGAAAACGATACCGGTGAACGGGTCCCGATGTCGATCGGCGGACTTGATCCCGAAAACGGCATCCTGACCGTGGTGATCCAGGAAGTCGGGAAAACCTCCGGCTCGATGAATCGGATGAAAACCGGCGACCATTTCGCCGACGTGGTCGGACCGTTGGGACTTCCCTCGCATATCGAGAAATTCGGCAACTGCGTCTGTATCGGCGGCGGTGTGGGTATTCCCCCGATTCGACCGATTGCGCAAGCACTCAAGAATGCCGGGAATCACGTAACCACCATTATCGGTGCACGTAATAAGAGCCTTCTGATCCTCGAGGAGGGACTCAAAGGAGCGTCGCACG
>CAZVNK010000132.1:0-4664 GCA_964628115.1 uncultured Ignavibacteriaceae bacterium
CATTATTATAATCAATCCAACAAACGCTCATTGAATGAACCGCATCGTTTACATGTGGTCCTTCGGTAACACGCGTGAACTGTTCAAATCGCGCCGCATTAACCGTTGACAACCCAGTGGTAAAGCAAGCAACGAACACGATCAAAATAGAGAAGGACTTCCTCATAGTTATCTCCTATTGGAATATTGATTGGCGGCGATCATTATGGACACATCACCGTCTCATTTTGAGACAAGAATAAATGAAACCCCCATAAACGATAATGATCTGATTTTCTTCAACTTTTGATCCAATCCGGTTTTTTGAATCCCAAAATCTAATATATACGGGACAATTTTAAATTTGTTCCGTTCATACACCTCTTCTAACAGCCTTCTAACAAAACGAGCAAGCTCATGACCCGAAGGTCGCAACACATCATAATTGAGCGCCTTAAAAGCTCTGAATCACCACAACTTTTCATCCCCTTGCTCGTATCTACGGGTATCAGTGATTTTTAAGAGGGAGTATATCATGAAAAGCAAAGTGGTTTTGATGGCGGTAGTTTTATGTATGGCCGGGATGGTTTTGTCAATCGGTGCCAAGGCACAAGAGTTTCAGGCGCGGAAGATAATCGATAACATATACGCTATCGAAAATAACGAGGACAGCGATGAACAGGCGGTGATTGAATCAGACAAGGGATTGGTGGTGCTCAATAGCTTCTGGTCGGAGCCAACCGCCCGTCGCTTTAAGGAGGGAATGGTCAAAGAGTTGCAACGAGATGATTTTCTCTACCTGATAAACATGACCGAACGGCTCGATGAGTTCGGCGGAAACGCCGCATACAAGGATATTCCCATTATTGCTCATAGAGCTTTCTGGGATAAGTACAAGGGCAAGGACGATGAGGTTGCCGCGGAAATACATGACCTGGTCGGGATGTGGCGATGGAAGGAAGGCGTGGCCCGTGAACGCCTACCGGAACATGAGCCGGGTTCGGAACAGGCGATCAACGAACAGCGGTGGATTAATACCTGCATAAAGCGAGCCGAGGAACTCGAATCCGGTTTTTCACTGGTGCTTCCGACCGAAACCTATGACGACAGAAAGACCCTCGATCTCGGTAATCTCACTCTTGAGTTGATCTGGTTCGGCAAAGCCGGCTATGATGGTATAACCGTAATCAGAATACCGGAATTGCAACTGGCGATAATTCCCGGTTTCATTTTGCATCCACATCATCTCGCGCCGTATCCCCAATCGGAATTCACCATCCTTGATGTTCCGCGCTGGATTGACATCCTTGAAGAATTGCTCGAAGGTGAAAATGCGGTCGAGCATGTCATGTGTGGCATGAATTTCTCTGATTTAATGACGCGAGACCGCGCGCACACTCGTCTGCACTATATCAGGCAACTCTGGAATGCCGTCACACAGGCGGAATCCGAAGGCAAAGACCTGCCCGAAATCCACGAACAACTTTCTCTCGAAAATGAGTTCTCCTTTGTCAAAGAGCTGCGGATATATCAGGAGGATGGTGATGACTGGGTCAGACCGCAACATCATACCCATATCAGGCTGTTCTTCCTCCAGCACAAAAGTCCGGCATCAGAAATCCTAAGACATGCGGAGGGGGATGCCCTTACGAAGGCTCTTGCCAAAGTCAGAAAACTGCGAGCTGATGGCGGCGATATATATTTCGAAGAGGCGTCGATTAACAGCCTCGGCTATGCCCTATTAGGCAGGGAGAGGTTCAATGAGGCGATCGCCGTGTTTGAATTAAACGTGGAGGTATTTCCCGAATCGTTCAATGTCTACGATAGCTACGCCGAAGCCCTGATGAAAAGCGGCGATATTGAGAATGCAATTGCGAATTATCAAAAATCCCTGGAATTGAATCCCGAAAATACCAATGCCCGGAATATGCTGAAGAATCTTGAGATACAATAATGGCCGGTTCGGGTAGCCCGTAACCGCATGGAGTTTTACCACTGTCTGAAATGCAGAATCGAGCCGGTAGCTTGCATTCCGGCGATGCGGACGAAGTGCCCAGCCTTTGGGTGGGTTTCTTTTTCATTGCCATTCCGCAAGAAACATCTTACAGCAAAATAGTCGGCAACTAATCCCTGCCCTGTAAAATATAGTTATGCCGCTTTCTTATTCAACTCGCAGGACGTCGGCCGGGTTGGTGGTGGCGGTTTTGAGGACTTTGATGCCGATAGTCAGAAACGTCAGCACCAGCGCCGATACCACCACCAGCATAAACGTGAACCATCCAAACTCGGTGCGGTAAGCGTACGTATCCAGCCAGCGTGCGACCGAATAGTCGGTAAGCGGCCACACCATCAGGCCCGCGACAATCACCAACACCACGAACTCCCCGGTCAGCAGTTTGACAACGGACGTCAATGACGCGCCCAGGCATTTGCGAATACCGATCTCCCGAACCCGTCGTTCCATAATGAACGATATCAAACCCAGCAGGCCGAGAACGGCGATCAGAATCGCCAACACCGAAGCGATGTAACAAAGCGACATGAACTTCTTCTCTTTGGCATAGCTCTCCCCCATGATGTCGGTCAGCAAACGCCCCTGAAAAGCCGTATTTGGGAAAATCCGTTCCCAGATGTTTTTCATCTCCGACATTGTACTGCCCGATGCACCATCGGGCACGTTCACCGCAAGGATACGTGAGTATGACACATTCCCGGTAATCATGCAGGGCAAAACCGCATTGTGGAGAGAGTGCGGATAGTAATCCTTCACCACGCCGACGACGGTACGCGGCCCTCTGGATGTGGTCAATTCGACCCCGATCGGGTCTGCCAGACCGAGTTGTTCGACTGCGGTTTCATTGATGAGGATGATATCGTTCCGATCGGCGACGGCATCATCGGAGAGCCAATGTCCGCCGACCAGTTCGAAATCGAACGCGGAACAAAAATCCTCGTCGCCCATGAACGTGTTTAAGACCTTGAAGGCATCTTCGCTTTGTCCGGCGGGGTATGCCGTCGTTATCCACACGATGCTTTCACCGGGGGCGCTTACGGCCAAAGTCGCAGTGGCTACTCCCAAAGCCTCACATTCCCGTTTCATGATTTCCTTTTGTCCCGAGGTTGCGGTATCATCGAATTCGAACAACCAGACACTGCGGGGATCAAAGCCATAGTCGAAATTGTCAATGAAATGCATCTGCCGTTGCACCCCCACCGTGAATCCCGCCAGACCGATGGCAATAAACGCCTGCACCACCACCAGCACTCTTCTGAGTTTCGATTTCCCCGAACCGGTCGTAAGGCGACGCGAGAACACTCCGCTTGGCCATTGCCTCACCATGAGAATCGCGGGATAACTTCCGGCGATCACCCCCACGACAAAGACCAGAATCGGGGCGACCAGCCAGACAAAAAGATTGTTCGACAAACCGAATTCCAGACTCTTGCCGACATACGCTTCCAGATACGGAATCGACAGCTCATAGAAAACCAAACCGACGACCATGGATACCGATGTCAGCAAAACGGATTCGCCTAGAAATTGCGCAAACAACTGCCGGCGGTTCGCCCCGGCCATCGATCGTGCCAGAAGTTCCCGTCGTCGATGAAAGATGCGGGCGGTCGAGAGATTGACATAATTAAAACAAGCCATCAGCACCAGTAACACACCGATACCGATAAAAAGATAGACGTCGTTGATCGAGCCGGACGGGCCGAGTTCGTCGCTCAGGTGCGAAGTAAAATAGAGACTTTTCAAACTCTGGGCGTGAAGATTATACGTGAGAGATTCGTCAGCCACGTGCAAAGCCAAAATATCGCGCAATCCCGTGTCGATGGATTCGGGATTCACTCCTTCTGACAACAGGACGAAGGTATACGCATTGAACGTGCCGGGATCATTCCATGTATTCAGGTCTTTGCCCATGCTTTCCAACGTGGCCAGTGACGCTATGAAATCGGTATGAATCCGGGTGTTGGTCGGCAGGTTTTCCATGATACCGGTGACGGTGAGCATGATCGTATCGCGAATCGCAATGGTCTTTCCCAGAGGATCGATTCCCGCGAACAGGGTCCTGGCGGCTCGTTCGGAGATTACGACCGAAGACGGCCTTTGTAATGCCGACCGTGAGTCACCCCGTATGAGCGGGACCGTGAACACGGAAAAAACCGACGGATCGGCCAGCAGGAATTTGGGTTCCATGAATTCAAGATCGCTGTTTGTTTTGACGATGACATCGCTGAACTTGCACAGACGGACCTGTTCTTCGACTCCCGGTACGGCCTCTTTCAGCGACGGGCCAAGCGGGAACATGGTCGAGGCCATATAATTGATCAGGTCACCCCGCATTCGATTTCCTCCGATGCGATAGATGCGCTCGGCATTGTCGTGGCATCGTTCAAAACCCAACTCGTAATCGGCATAGGATAAAATAAGCAGACTCGCTCCCAGGGCGATCGACATACCGATTATGGTAATCGCCACGTACATCTTCTGTTTTCGGAGTGCCTTATAGGCAAAAGACATAAAATGAAAGCTCATGGTTAGACCTCACCCGTTACAATGACTCTCATTTATCAATGATATGATCGATCCCGGTAATATATTGGGAATTACGTATAGTGATAATATGAAGTTTCATTATCGCAATCGGAATATGTTCGGTTAATTGCCCCAAAAACCGCCC
>CAZVNK010000132.1:4737-7575 GCA_964628115.1 uncultured Ignavibacteriaceae bacterium
ATGCCCCAAATGTCATAAAACGGAAATTTAATAAGTTGCAAACATGAGTCGGATTTATTATTAATTGGCAGGAATACCCAAAGCGCAGTTATGGCTGTCGAATCATGTTGCAATATCGCGGCCCAAAGGTGGTATGTGGGATAAGTATCAGTCGACGAAATTCAGTCATCATGGAATCTGAAGAGTGAAAAAAATACTGGGACAATACCTTAAAAATCTCACGGAGACATCAAACCGCGGTGATGCCCGTGAAGAAAGCTATTACAAACATCTTGACGATTTAATTAAGCAGTATGCGAAAATTGAAAAGCGCAATGATGTCGACGTCACGATTCTGCCCAAAAAGACCGAAGCGGGAAATCCCGACTTTCGCATTTGGAACGGCAAAAACCGTATCACGGGTTACATCGAGGCAAAAGCTCCGTCAATTACGAATCTGGATTCCATTGAAGGAACTGAACAATTAAAACGCTATTTGTCCACATTTCCCAATGTTATCCTTACCAATTTCTATGAATTTCGGCTTTACCGTGATGGCCGACGCATTGCGCAAGTAATGATCGGGCGACCGACTATCGCCGGGAAATTGAGAACGACCCCACCATTGGAAAATCTGGAACAATTCAAAAAACTCTTTGAGTTGTTCTTTGCTTTTATTCTTCCCAAAGCGCAAACGGCACATTCGCTGGCTGTCGAGTTAGCCAACCGCACCCGATTTTTGCGAGATGAAGTGATATCCGTAGAAATGGAAGAAAACGGGAGCAAAGGGCATGAACATATCATCGGTTTCTATGAAGCATTTAAAAAATACCTGATCGCGACATTAACGCCAAGACAATTCGCCGATTTATACGCACAAACCATTACTTACGGTTTATTCGCGGCCAGAACCAGATCAAACGGTGAATTCAACCGCATACTCGCTTTTAGTTTCATCCCCCATACCATCGGTATTTTGCGCGACATTTTCCACTTTATATCGCTTGAAGAACCGCCCAAGTCAATACAGATCATCGTGGATGATATTGCCGAAATATTGAACGAAGCCGAGGTCAATAACATCCTGCATGAATATCAGCGCACCGGAAAAGGCAAAGACCCGATCATTCATTTTTACGAGACTTTTCTGGCAACGTATGATCCGGAAGTTCGTGAACGACGCGGCGTTTATTATACGCCCGAACCGGTGGTCGGGTATATTGTCCGTGCCATTCATGCAATTCTGAAATCGCATTTTAATCTTGCCGATGGGCTTGCCTGTGAAGACGTCAAACTACTCGATCCGGCGGGCGGGACGCTGACTTTTCCGGCGGAAGCCATTCGCCTGGCGGTCGATGAATACCGGCAAACACACGGCGAAGGCGATGTAAATCGCTGGATAAAAGAGCATATTCTGACCAATTTCCATTCATTTGAACTGCTGATGGCTCCTTATGCCATCGGTCATTTGAAAATCGGGTTTATTCTTGAAGAGCTTGGATACAAGATGGCGGATGACGAACGCTTCAAACTATACCTGACCAATACGCTGGATATGAAGGATATTGAAAAAATCGCCCTCCCCGGGTATTCTCCCTTGAGCGAAGAAAGCCGTTTTGCGGGAGTAGTAAAAAAAGAACAGCCGGTGTTGGTGATTTTGGGTAATCCGCCGTACAGCGGCATCTCCGCCAATCCGAGCGAAACAAAATTAAGTGTAGAAAAAGGAACCAGATATGTTTCCGGCTATTTTTGGGACGAGAGAATAAATGGTATCGGAAGAACATTTGTAAATGCAAAAAAGGATATGACCGTCAATCAGAAAACTTTCGTCGGTGATATATTAATGGATTACTATTTCGTGGACGGTCAGCCGCTGGGTGAGAAAAACCCGAAATGGTTGCAGGATGACTATGTCAAATTCCTGCGCTTCGCCCAGTGGAAAATCCAGACGTCGGGGCACGGCATCGTCGGTATGATCACCAATCATAGTTATCTGGACAATCCCACGTTTCGCGGCATGCGCCAGAGCTTGATGAAAACCTTTGATGAAATTTATATTCTCGATTTGCACGGCAACAGCCTGAAAAAAGAAACCACTCCTGACGGCGGCAAGGATGAAAACGTATTTGATATTCGCCAGGGCGTGGCGATTGCCCTGTTTATCAAAAATAAAAAGGCCAAAAAGTCACAGGTATTCCATGCCGATTTGTTTGGCAAGAGTGAGACGCAATATGACTGGGTAACCAATACTGCTCTTCAAAAAGAAAATTATCAAAGAATAGACCCGCAAACCCCTTATTATTTCCTGGTTAAAAGAAACACGAAAAAGATAAAACAATATTTGAATTGGAAACAAATTAATGAAATCTTTCCTGTGAACAGTGTCGGCATTGTCACGGCAAGAGACAAGTTGACAATTCAATGGTCGGAACATGAAATGTGGAACACGTTATTAAGTTTTTCAAGATTGGAAACTGAATTGGCGCGCGAGGCTTATGAACTGGGTAAAGATACTAGAGACTGGAAGGTTGGTTTAGCTCAAAAAGATTTAAAAGATAGTGGCCCCGAGAAAAATAAGATTCACGCAATACTTTATCGCCCATTTGATATAAGATATACCTATTATACTGGAAGAAGTCGCGGTTTTCAATGTATGCCCCGCCCCGAAGTCATGCGCCACATGATGGAAGAGAATATTTCGTTAATAATGCCAAAGCGTGTTGAGACAAAAATACCGTGGCGACATTGTCTTTGTGGTGAAGGCATAATTGAACGTGTAACCGTTTCACTCAAAACCATCGATTATGTATTCCCGCTTTATTTGTATCCCGACAAAGATAAAAAAGACCTGTTCAGCCC
>CAZVNK010000133.1:0-1998 GCA_964628115.1 uncultured Ignavibacteriaceae bacterium
AGTTGATCCCAGGGATCGGTTTCGGGAAGTTTGGCGACGGCGGAGGCGAGGTTTTGCTCGAACGCTCCGCGTTCGATTTTCATCAACAGGCAGGCCTGATCGATGGATCCGAAACGAGTGATAGCGTCATCGGCAAGCATGGCGGTGACGTCGCGATAAAAGCTTTTCGGCTGGAAGATTTGCCGAATGAATTCTCCCCCCAGTCCCATGAAATGCCCGTAAACGCCGGAGATGGTTTTGTCGTGCTCGAGTTCATCGTGGAAATACGACACGGCCAGCCAGGCGTTGACCAGCCCGTCGACGGCGAAAGTGACCCGTCGCAGTTCGTCGAGATTCTCCACCGGGTGTTCGGCGGTGAAGCGCACCAGATTTTTGTTGTACAGCTCGGCGACCTTTTCGGCGGTGGCGCTTTCATCGGCGGTGACGATGCGATCGTGAATCACCAACATGTCGGTATTGGTGTCGCATATTCCGGCGAATACTCCGCGCGTGTCATAGCCGCCGCTGAGATCGACCACGATTCCCCAGTCGCGGTCATGCATGGTTCTGACACGGTCGGCGATTCCCCGTTTGAACAGTTCGGTGTATTTTTCGACGGCGGTGTCGCGGGCAAGCGGGCTTCCCTCCGGCTCGAAATTGACCGGGACGGTAACGGCCTGCTCGGTATCCCAGCCGTGATCGGATTCGCGGGCATTGATGATCGATCCCGGCGCAAGACGTTTGACATCGCGCAGGATGGTTTTATCATCGAGATTGCACTCGAACGTCACGAATTCGGCCATACCGATCGGATCGAAAGCAATCGCGGGCATGACATGCAGAAGGTATTTCAATTCGCGGGAGATACACAGGCTTTTGTTATCGACTACGACAAAGACCGGGAATTTTCCCCAACGGTCGTTGAAAACGCAGAGTCGTCGTTTTCTTTTGGCGTAAATCACCACCAGAAAATCGCCGTCGGAGGACGCAACGAAATCGGTGACGGCTTTGTGGATGTCGAGGCCTGAGATGAGCCGATTGGCGATATTCTGCAAATCGGCCATGACCTGTTTTTTCTGCTTGTCGTAGATAACGCCTTCGATTGCGATCAGGGCGTTATGGTCATCGAGATGTTCGACCGGGTAAGCCTCATATCCGGAGACGGCGATTGCGACCTTGCGGTCGGCGAAAAATTCACGGACGACATATCCGGGAAGATATGTCAGGGTTTTGTATGCGGCCGTTATCTCGGCTCGGTTCAATTCGTTTGCACAGGAGATACTCAAACCGGGCATCTTTTGCTCCCTCTATCCAGCAAACGACCGGATGGCGTGTCGCCAATCGTCTGATGTAGTGATAAAACTGTCTTATGTCAAAAACCGGCGGTTATGGTTTATTGTAATATCAAGCGGTGTAAAAACAAAGCCTTCTTTATGCTTTGGGGTAAATTATTACGAAAGAGTACAATTAGGAAGGCCCGCTTTCCCCTCGTAAGCGGGCCTTCCGTGCCTCGAGAAAAGAAGCTGGCAACCCGAGGAACTAACGACAGCTCAACAGCCCTACCACCAAGAACTGAAGAAATGGCTTGCCAATTTCACGCGTATATTTAGCAACCGCAATGCCGGAAACAGGCAGAGGCCTATTTTAACTCATGTAATCTATTGCCTAACCATTAGTTACAAATATTATTTTTATTAGAACTGAGGGGGTGACTGGAGGCGATTCGTAAAAACATACGAATCATTCTGCGCCGAAACGCATAAGTTATTGATTTACAAGGGATTCATAATATACGTCAAATTCGACGAAATCGTAAGATAAGACGAAAACAGAGCCGTTTGGACGTCCATGACGGCAACAATAAGGGGTTAACGGGCCGAATATTAGACTTAATCCGGCCCTGTTTGCACCAAATATCAGACCATGATCGTTTCATCGCGACGTGCCCCGGTGGAGATCAGGCAGATTTCCACGCCAAGATCATCGGCGATAAAACTGAGATATTTTTTTGCGTTTTCC
>CAZVNK010000133.1:2008-7535 GCA_964628115.1 uncultured Ignavibacteriaceae bacterium
GTAATAATCTAAAGCGCATTATGAATCCTTAACCGGCAGTCCCTCGAAATTACCAACGCCGGTAGTGGTGCTGTTCCAGCCGGGGAAATCCCGATACACCGGTTTGACATCCCAGAGCGCCGACGGATTAAGCGGGAGTTCGATCAATTCGCGGTCGCCCAGTTTGTAGGCGGTGCAGATTTTAATGGTGCTGAAATGATCGAGCACGTCGAGTTTGGTGACGGCGATTTTTTCCACGCCGTTGATACGGCAGGCGTGGCGCAGGACAACCAGATCAAGCCATCCGGTGCGACGAGGCCGCCCGGTGGCGGCGCCGTATTCGCCTCCGATGTCGCGTAATTCAGTGCCGGTTTTATCGACCAGTTCGGTCGGGAACGGACCGGAGCCGACCCGGGTGGTGTAAGCTTTCACGATTCCCAGGATTTCATCGATCATTTTGGGGCTTACTCCCAAACCGGTCATGGCGCCGCCGACGGTGGTATTCGACGAGGTGGTATAGGGATAGCTTCCGAGGTCAATATCGAGTAAAGCTCCCTGCGCGCCCTCGAAGAGAATACACTTCCCCTCACGATGCAGGCGTTGCAGATCAATCGAGACATTAGTCATCATCGGTTCAAAGATCGGCGCCAGACGTTGAAGGTCATCGAAGATTTTGGCGGTATCGGCGCGATCGTCATCGCATCCCGCAAAATACTCCTGTTTGATTTTGCGGTTCTGCTCGAGTTTTTGTTTCAGGCCATCGGGAGAGAAGATATCGCAGAGACGGATACCGGTCCTGCCGACTTTGTCGCGATACGCCGGCCCGATCCCGCGCAAGGTGGTGCCGATACCGTCGCCGCCGCGCTTTTTTTCCTCTATCGAATCAATCAATTTATGGTACGGCATGACCAGATTGGTCGCCGATGAGATGAAAAGACGCCCGGTGGTATCAATCCCCTGATTGCGGAGCAATTCGATTTCTTCGAGCAGGCCGAAAGGATCAAGCACGACACCATTGCCGATATAGCATAATTTGTCGGGATAGATAATCCCTGACGGAATCAGATGCAGAATGTATTTCTTGTCTCCGACAAGAACGGTGTGTCCGGCATTTGCTCCGCCCTGAAAGCGAGCGATGGCATCGGCTTTTTCGGCCAGCAGGTCGACCACCTTTCCCTTGCCTTCATCTCCCCATTGACATCCGACGACGATAGTATTGGTACTCATAACTCTCTTTCTTATGCTTATGACGGCTTGGTCTGATTTTTAAGTGTATTGTCAATCCATTTGATCAATTCGTTTTTGCCCACCCCGGAAATACTCGAAAAGGGAACGGTCTCTACCCCGAATTGGTTTCGAATCGTCATGTTTTTTTGATTCAAGGCTCCCCTTTTCAGCTTGTCGGCCTTGGTGAGAGCGATAACGAAATTAACGTCATTGGCATTCAACCATTCCAGCATTTGAAGGTCATCATCATTTGGATCGCGTCGACAATCCAATAAAAAGACCAACCCTTTCAAGTTATCAACATTTTGCATATAGTTTTCCACAAGTTGCCCCCATTTCTTACGAGCTTCGACACCGGCTTTAACATAACCGTATCCCGGCAGGTCGACAAGATAAAATCGCTCATCGACCAGGAAGAAGTCAATTCGGCGGGTTCGTCCGGGGGTTTTTGAAGTCTTGGCCAGCTTGTGTCGTCCTGCGAGCCTGTTGAGAAGCGATGATTTCCCGACATTGGACCGTCCGGCAAAGGCAATTTGCGGCCTCGGATCGGTGGGGGTCTTGCGGGCGTCATTATAGGACGCGAAAAATGTTACGTTTTTAAACATGCCACCTAGTGGTTAAATGCTGAGCCGGATAAGTATACGATCATGGAGTCGTTAAGGGAAGCATTATTTTTTCTTTTTACGCGGCTTGTTGGCGATCTTTCCGGTGTCGAAACGGCCGTCAAAAGCTTCGTGAATAACTTCGCCGATCTTTTTCACCGGAATCAGGTTCATACCCTCCCGCAGTTCTTTGGGTAGATCGGGCAGGTCTTTTTTATTCTTAAAGGGAATAATGACATCGGTAATACCGGATCGTTTGGCCGCCAGGAGCTTTTCATTCAGGCCGCCGATGGGAAGCACGTCGCCGGTCAGGGTGATCTCCCCGGTCATGGCCAGCCTTGGGAGCATCGGCTGTCCGCTAAGCGCGGACAGGAGCGCAACCACGATGGTGATTCCCGCCGAGGGACCGTCTTTGGGCACCGCCCCTTCCGGGACATGGATATGTATCTCACGGTCTTTGTAAAAATCGGGATCGAGTTTGAACGTTTCGGCATGGCTTCGTAGATAAGACAGCCCGGCCATAGCCGATTCCTGCATAACGGTTCCGAGTTTTCCGGTCAGGGTCAGTTTGGACTCGCCTTTCATGAGCATGACCTCGATCGGAAGCACATCGCCACCCGATTCGGTCCAGGCAAGTCCGACGGCGTATCCCGGCTCCGGCTTGAGTTTGATATCGGTGGAAAGATACTGCGCCGCACCGAGCATATTGGCAACTTTGCGCGGTGTGAATTTCATCTTGCTTCGCCGTCTTCCCTCGGCGATCTGCTGAGCGACCTTGCGCAGGATCGAGGCCAGCTGGCGCTCGATCTCGCGAACGCCGGATTCACGCGTGTAATAGCGGATGATTTCCAGTAAAGCGTCATCGGTGAATTCGCAGGACACCCGCTCCATGCCGAGTTCCTTGCGCAATTTGGGAAGCAGGTAGCCCCGGACGATGTTTATTTTTTCATGTTCGAGATAGCCCGGAAGGCGGATGATTTCCATGCGATCCAGAAGCGCTGGCGGTATGCCTGCCATCGAATTGGCGGTCGTAACGAAAAGGACTCCGGACAGATCGAAATCAAGCTCGAGATAATTGTCGGAAAAAGTCTTGTTCTGCTCGGGATCCAACACCTCCAGTAAAGCCGCGGCGGGATCGCCCCGGAAATCTTTGCCGATTTTGTCGACCTCATCGAACAGAAAAACCGGATTGGCCGCGCCGGCCTTTTTTATCGACTGGATAATGCGTCCCGGCATCGATCCGATATAGGTGCGCCGATGTCCACGGATTTCGGCCTCATCGTGGATACCACCAAGCGACATGCGGACGAATTTACGATCCAGTGCACGAGCGATAGACCGTCCAAGCGAGGTCTTCCCCACTCCCGGAGGCCCCACCAGGCAGAGAATCGGTCCTTTGACCTGTTTGGCGAGGCGCAGAACCGCGAGATGTTCCAGAATACGTTTTTTCGGCTTTTCCAATCCGTAATGATCGCCGTCGAGAATCGACTTAACTTCTTTGAAATTGCGGCGATCTTTTGAGTTTTTCCCCCAGGGAAGCGCCAGCACCCAGTCAACGTACCCGCGCACGACTGCCGCTTCGGCAGAATATGGGTGCATTTTTGACAGCTTGTCTATTTCTTCTTTGGTTTTTTCACGTGTTTCTTTGGAAATATTGAGTTTCTTGAGTTTATCGTAGAGCTGTTCGATTTCATTGGACGTGTCATCGCTCTGCCCCAGCTCTTCTTTGATTGCCTTCAATTGCTGTTGCAGGTAGAACTCCCGCTGGTTTTTTGACATCGACTCCCGCACCGAGCCGTCGATTTTCTGTTCCAGTTTCAGAATCTCGACTTCTTCACGAAGGATTTCCGAGAGATTGACCAACTGGTCTTTGACGGTTTCGGTTTCCAGCAGTTCCTGTTTGGTCGACATTTTAACCAGCAGTTGGGCCGCCATGGTGTCGGCCAGCCGGTGATAGTCGTCGATGGAGGAAAACGAGAACAGGACTTCTTCCGGGATGCGTCGATTGAGCCGGACATAGTCGGCGAATTGCTCCAACACACTTCGTGAGAGCGCGACGGTTTCGCGGTCCTCGGCAGTATCGGGCCGGATAATTTGAAGCCGCGCAGTGTAAAAACCGCCGGACTTCGACATGGTTTTAATCTGGGCGCGAATCAATCCCTCCACCAGGACTTTGATCGTGCCGTTGGGGAGCTTGACGATTTGCAATATGCGCGCCACCACGCCGATCTGGTAGAGGTCTTTGCTTCCCGGCATGTCGATTTCGGGGGATTTCTGGGCACAGAGGAATATCTGTTTGTCCCGAATCATGGCTTCCTGCAAAGCCGAGATGGTAAACTGCCGTCCGACCAGCAGAGGATAAATCATGTGAGGGAAAATGACCACGTCGCGAAGCGGCAGGATCGGCAGACGGGTTTTAATTTCGATTTTTTCTTCGCTATAATCCAGTTTCATATATCTAATAACTCTCTTTTTCGATTTCAGTTTCAGCCAATCGCTAATGTAACACATTTGGCCGTTCGACGGTAGAGTTTTTTGCGCAATAAAACGGCAGGCCCGAAGGCCTGCCGTTCATGGGCGGATATAGTGAATTCGGATTATATCGATGTCACCGCGGTCGTGGGAGTTTGCGAGGCGAGACGGTTTTCGAGTGCGTTTTTCTCTATCAGAATTTGTTCCAGCGAGAAGTACAGGTCGGCCAGACGGTCGTTGGCATCGGCGAGGACTTCGATAATATCGCCGGCATCGAGTTCCAGATAGTCGGCCAGTTCGATCGATTGAATCAGCGATTTTTTGCGGACGTTTTTCAGCGCTTCGTGGTTCAGGTCGATTTTCCTGCGAGCGGTTTGTATGAACATGATATCGTCCTCGACACCGGATGTGTAGTGGTCGAATGGTCCAAGCGCGATATGGTCGGCGGCGGCGATGATCGCATTGAGAATGTCATCATCGGGGATGATGGCGGGCGAAGTGATATCATGATGGTGCTTGATAACATGGATTATGCGGGACGGGAGTTTCCATGACTCGGCGATGGCGGCGCCGACGTCGCAGTGCGTAAACATCCACAGTTCGGATTCGGCGGATATGATGCCGGATTGTTGGTCGTTCAATTTCTCGATAACGGTAAGGTAGTCCCGTTTGAAATGCAGCATCATGATAACGATGCCGATATCGTGAAGCAGGCCGGCAATAAAAGCCTCTTCGGGGTCGCGATAGTCGATTTCCTCGGCAATATTGCGCGCAACAATGGCGGTTTCGATGAAGTGCCGCCAGATACGTTTGATATTAAGCTGTTGGAATAATTCGTCATCGGGCCGAATGCCGAACACCGAACTGCTCAGGGTGAGCACTTTGATGCTGTTGAGGCCCATGACGCGAACCGCTTCGGAGACATGGGCGACTTTCCGGGAACGCCCGTAACGCACGGAGTTGACCATTTTCAGGACGCGGGTGGTCAGGGCGACGTCGCGATTTATTATGGCGGCGATTTCATCGGTGCCGGCAGTGGGATTATCAATCACTTTCAGGACGGTGGCCATGGTCTGCGGAAGCGCGCCGATTTCGCTGACCGAGGTCACGATATCATGAGGCGTGAGGGGGTGCATAGTCTCTTCCTTTCAGAATGGATATAGAGAGATTATCGGACGGAAGATGGGAAGCTTGAATTGGCGGTAATAGGGGAGAATAATACCCACAATAATGGTTATTTCACCGCA
>CAZVNK010000134.1:0-7485 GCA_964628115.1 uncultured Ignavibacteriaceae bacterium
TATCCCTGTTCGTCGGCATTCAGCGTGAAGAAGAACTCCTGCGGAATCGTGGCCAACAGCGTCAGGGTGTCGCCGTCGGTGACGGTCAGATTCACCGGGATATACAACGGCGTCGTATCATCTTTCGCGTACGGCATTACGGTAATCGTATCATAGTACGTACCGATCGGAAGGCTGTCGGTATTCACCGTAAACGGCAAATAAAACGGCGTAACCGGAGCCGTGACATACTGAGGCAGAGTCAGCCAGGGCATTTTGTTCGACAGCCCGCATTCGATATTGGCGCCGCCGTTCTCGGCGATATACACCGTCGCGCTGTCGATTGCGTCGGTCGGAAGGCTGATATCAAACCACTCCGGTGTCGCAGTTAAAAAATACCCGGCGGTATCGACGACGAGCCGAATCGAAATATCCCATTCATGCTCGCGCGGAAGCGGCGAGTCATCATAGCCATGAACTTCCACCGTGTCGTAGTATTCTCCCACCGGCAATCCCGAGGCAATGATCGTCATCGGGATATACCCCGGCATCGAAACCGGCGTCGGATAATCGGGGATGATCAGCCAGGAACCGATATACGTCCGGGCATCGAACGTCATCGGCAAACCGTTTTCTTCGTAGACGTACAGGGAATCGAACAGCGTGTCGTCCGGTTCGACTCTGAAACTCGCCCACGGCGGCTCGACGATCATGCTCGGCTGGACCGCCTCAACGGTCAACTGCACCGGGACATAGACATCAGGAAACGAAACGCCGTCGGTGTCGCTGAAGAAGTGCACGGTATCGATATAGACACCCGGAGCGAGACTGTCGGTATAGATATCGTATAGCACGGAATCCGGCGTCATTTCATACTGCTGAGCATAATAAAAATACAGCCATGAGCTTCCCGATGTTTTTTCATACCGGAAAAGAACGTTGTCCCCGTGTTCTTCGTACACGAAAAAGCTTTGCAATTGGGCCATCTGCCCCGGTGCAAGTGAGATTTCGACCTGGTCGGGAACCACGACCACACTCGGATCGTCATAAATGATCACCGTCACCGGAATGGTGTCGTACGGAATGGCGGGATCGGTCGGCATGATGATAATCGAGTCGGTGTACACACCGGTCGCAAACGTCGACACGTCGAATTCCACATTCAGCGCAATCGGCGTGGTGTACGGCGGACTTAATCCCGGCGCATCGACAATCAGCCATGATTCGCCGACAGCCACGTTAAAGGAAACCGCACCGCCGTACATCTCACTGACATACAGCGAATCGAAGTATCCCTCTCCCTGGGTCAGGTGCGTGTAAAACTGATCCGGCATGTACTGCAGAATTGACTCACCGGCGTCGACGTGGAGGATCACCGGCACCAATAGAGCCTGCCAGCTTACGCCGGATAAAATGGCAATGGTATCGGCATAGGTGCCGGGATCGAGGCCCGCAGTACGGATATTGAGAAAAATAAATTCCGGCGTGATTAAGGGCGAGGCCGACATGGTGTCGACTTCCAGCCATTCGTTTCCATAGCCGGTACTGGTCACGAAGGGGATACTGTCTCCCGACACTCCGTAGACGTACAGGCTTTCGCCGATAACGGAGTCACCGGCGCTTAAATTAAAGGTAAATATGGTTGGCTCAGCCGCAAGGAACAAACTATCCCCGGATTCCTGGGCATGAGCGGCAAGACTGCCGGCGACAATGATTATCGCGCAGAGAAGCGCGGTCATGGTCGCAAGCTTTTTGGATTGAGTATGCAATCGCATAGTTTTACCTCCCTACTGGAGATTAAGGGTTCCGGCAGTCCCCGGCATTTGTGTTACATACAACTATACACAATGCATAAACTCTTATCAGTGGGGTGCCAATACATCACTATGCGAGCCCATTAAAGTATACGTTTTAGGGGTGATTTTGTCAAGTCAAAAGGAAAGGCAGAACTGACGGGCATGAATTTCTGTCGCGACATTTCAGCCACGACAAACATCGACCAACTGGTATGGTGGCAACAGCCGCCTCGAGTTGGGATGGGGCGGCTGTCGGTTTGCGATTGTTGTCATCATCGATATTACCCGTGGCAGATAGCTACTATACGGCGCTAATCATTCCTGGTAAATTGGAGATCCCGGCACCGCCAGCAATTCTGCTTGGCAAACCCCTTTTTGGGATCGATGCCTTTGTCACATAACCACAAGCATCCGTTATCGTCAAGCAATACCTGCATAGGTCGCGCTCCCGGATGATAAATGCCTTTGCCAATCTGGGGTTTTTCGTTCTTTGCGGTTTCCATTGTTTTCACCTCCTGCCCTATTTTTATTCATCGACCTTCAAGGAGTCGGCACATGCCATTCAGTTTCAGTTATTCAGTTGTCGATCGCCGGTTGCCTCTGACCCCTGTAAATCCACCATGAGTTGATTGAAATCGGCATATCGAGGATCAATAAAAACCCCCGTATTGCCCATGACAACGATGGCATATTGACCGGCCCACACTGTCCATCCAACAAGCGGTCGCCATTCCATTTTGGATGCCCTGCTGAACTGATTTATTGTAGTCTCCAGGCTTTTGGTCTGTTTGGAGCACATCTGTGCCGTGAAATTCATTAGATCTTCCGACAGACTTCCAACCGCGCGTACCACCCGGCCGTCTTCAGAAAATTGCCCGGCGGCAACCACGCCTTTGATTTCCATTAACCTGTCAAGGCCAATCATTGCCGACCTCCTTTCATTCTCTTTTAATATGTATAAGACAAAAAACATGCCGGTTAAGAATGGCAACTCGGGATAATACCGTAAGCATAAGTTCATTAATGATTTACAGAGTTTTCTACCAAGAGAATCAAAATCGATACGAGAAATCCAAAGGTCTCATGTCGTGCACATCCGCACGATTCAACCTATCAGTCGTGCAATTATGCAAGACCAATTCAGGGGACTATCAGTCTTTTGCTTTTGGAATCTTTAATTCGAGTTTTTTAATCTTACGGTAAAGCGTGGATGGATCAACCCCAATCTGGCGTGCGGTTTCCTTCCGTGACCAGTTATTGCGTTTCAATGCCGCGATTAAAAACAGGGCTTCCATTTCTTTCATGGTTGTTGCGATTTCCACGGCGGGGATGGCAATGCCGGCATGCAGATGTTGCGGAAGATGTTCGGGCTTTATTATACCCTGCGGGCAAACGACAAAGGCATGTTCAATGATGTTTTCCAATTCCCGGATATTCCCGGGAAAGTCATATTTCATCAGGATTTCCAATACGGCCGGTGAAACGCCGGCAAGATCTTTTCGGCGGAGACGATTGAATTGGTCGACGGAATGATCAATCAGCAGAGGAATATCTTCTCTTCTCTCTCTCAGGGGCGGCAGGACTATTTTTATAATGTTAATCCGGTAAAATAAATCCGCCCGAAATGTTTTGTTTTTGACCAGAGCATCAAGAGGGGCATTGGACGCACTAATAATTCTGACATCAGACCGGATGGTTTCGGTTCCCCCCAAGGGTTCATATTCCTTGTCATGAAGAACGCGCAGGAGTTTGCCCTGCATGGCAAGGGAAATGTTGCTGATTTCATCCAGAAACAACGTTCCCTTTTCCGCCAGCGCGAATCGGCCTTTCTTGTTTTTTCTCGCATCGGTAAACGCCCCCGCAACATATCCGAACAATTCCGACTCCAGTAAATTGTCAGGCAATGCCCCGCAATTGACGGCAATAAACGGGCCGGGTTTTCTGGTGCTGTGATTATGCAAGGCACGGGCGATTAATCCTTTTCCGGTTCCGCTTTCCCCTTCGATCATGACCGAACTGTCGCTATCAGCAATGATGGGCAACATTTCAAACAGGTGTTGCATGTCCTTGTTTCGGCTGACCATATCCTCGAAGGTAAACCTACTTTCGAAGTCTTTTTGTATTTGTCGAGCCAGATCAAGATCTCGAAAGGTCTCCACTCCGCCAATGATATTGCCCCGGGTATCTTTCAAAAGGGCGGTCGAAATGCTTATCGGGATTCGTTTTCCCTTTTTATTCAACAGACACACCGGCTTATTTATAACCGGCACGCCGGATGTCAACGTGGCTTTCAGGGGACAGCTTGAAATGCAGACATTGGTTTGCAGTATATCTTTGCAGGATTTTCCGTACGCTTCGGTGTATGAGAATCCGGTTATTTTCTGAGCGGCTTTATTGATAAACGTGATTTTAAAATTCAGATCTATGGCAAAAACGCCGTCCGAGATATTATCAACTATGGTTAAAAGCCGATCACAGAGGATTTCTTTTTCATCAGCTCTTTTTATCATGATCAAATGCCGTTCGACAATGAACTATCAATTGACTAAGATAATATAGATAAAATCGGACGTGAGAACAAGAATCAGTCACACCTATTTCAATAAAAGCATCCGTCGTGATATCGTCGTCGCACCGGTTTCGAGGCGATAAAAATAGACGCCGCTGGCGACCGGATGACCGGAACGGTCATCGCCGTTCCAGGTGACGGAAGTATAACCGGCGTCAACCCCACCCGACAGCAATGTCGTGACTTTTTGCCCGGCGATATTATAAACGGACAGGGTTACCGTCGCGGTATGCGGCAGATAAAAACGGATGGTGGTCGAGGGATTGAACGGATTGGGATAGTTTTGATAAATTTCCGGATCGGTCGGAAGCAGGATGTTCGGCGAAGTCTCGACTTCACCCAGCATATTCAGCAAAGCCCGTTTGCCTTCGCATTCCCTACAGCCGGAGAGGCTTGCGGCAAGAAGCTCCCGGAAATTCCCGGTCATTACCTTATCCATCTCTGCCATAGAGTCCGGCGGCGTAACCGGCGGTAGCATGGTATTCTGTATCATCAACCAGTTTTCGGCAATGGCGCAGATATCATCGCCGTCGATAATGCCCGAACCGTCGGCGTCGACGTATGTCGCGACGGTATTGTCCCAGCGGTGCGCGGCTTTCAGCCCCCAGTCAATATCGATGGTTTCCGAACGCGGCGGTCCGGTTAGCCCCCAGTATTTTCCAAACGGCAGAATATCACGTTCATCGACCACACCGTCATCATCGGTATCCCCCGGGAACACCGCCAACCCGGTTATCAAAGTGCGTTGATAGGTCATCCCCAGCGGATATCCGGCCAGGTCGAGAATGTCGGCGGCCAGACTGATGGTGATCGTATCCAGTTCAAGCAGATACGGGCCGTCGTTGAATACATGCAACTGGCGCTCCTCGGTGTTGAACCGGTATTGCAGATTGTCGCCACGGGCGCTTGATAGGGAGACTTTGCCTTCGAGCGATTCGGGATCGACCGGCTCGTTGAACTGAATCGCCAGCGGTTGGGTGGTGATAGTAATATCATCATATTGCTCGCCCGGTCCGGGTTGCGGTTCGACCACGGTCAAAACGCGATTTATCACGTCGATATGCATGGTGCCGGTGACCGAGGCGAGCCGGTCGGTGACTTCGAATGCTATTGTGTACGACTGCCCGACATCATCGAATGACGTCGGCAGAGAAAAACTTCCCTTCCCGTTTCCGGAATCGATAAAAGCCGCGTGTTCCGGCGCGCTGAGACATTTCAGAATCAGGGAATCGAGATCGTTGTCGACGGCCATTATTTCCAAGCCGTACAGATCGTCTTCGATCAGCGTGGTATCACGAAAGGCGACTGAGAACGCGGGGGCATCGTTTTCGGCCTTGAGATTCAACTTCACCGGCAAATATAGCGGTGAATTGAGCGCGATTTTTGATGAAACGACAATCGTATCGTAATACAGACCCGGAGGCAGGGAGGGAATATCGACCTGAATCGTCACGGTCGCGGGAACGTTGCCGGTTTCGGGAATCAGCGTAAACCAGTCCTGCTCATGAGTCACTGCCCAAAACAGCCGACCGTCACCGGCATTGGTAATGGTGAAATGGTCGGTGATCGCGCCGGTCACTCCCGCGAGTCCGATATAATCGAATGATTCGCGGTCCAGCGCGATTATCGGTCGGGGCGAAGTCGGAACATATTGTATGGTGACAAAATCACGCCCGGTTTCCTTGTTCAGACCGTATCCCGCAACGACCAGGCTGTCAACCGTACGGACCGCCACGGCAACGACGGCAAGGGGATTATACTCGGATTCCTCGGTTGTAATCAACCAGGTCATGCCGCCTTCGCGATTGTACTTGATCGTCGTAATATGTCGGAATTCGGCCATTCGGCTTGAACCCGTGCAATACACCGCGCCTTCGGGATCGACTGCGATCGCGGCTATCTGATCCTGATATTCGGGCCCGGCGTTGTAGGTACGCACCCACGACTGCTTGCCTTCCGCGAGGTATCTGATAGTCACGTAATCGGAGTCGTATTCGTATTCATCGGTATTGATTGTCATACTATGACCGCCGACAAAAACATTGCCGTCGGAATCAACCGCGATATCCTCGGCGACGTCGGTCGAATCGCCCGGCGAATTGTACTGCTGAATCCAGGCGGTGTCGCCGTCGGGACCGTACTTGATCGTGAGTATATCGGTATTGTCCTTGTCATCGGCCGAGTGCTTTGCGGACCCGGCGACACAGACATTGTTGTCGTCGTCAATCGCAATACCGTTCAGTAGACAAACGGCAGTCTGATCGTCGTCGTAGGTTCTCTCCCACGCCAAATCGCCTTTCGACGTATATTTCAACGTGACGGCAGTCATGTTGTCGTACGACTTGCCGTCGTTGACCCGGTACCCGGCGATGATAACGTCGCCGTTGCCGTCGGTCGCGATTTCATTCACGAAATACGATGTATTTCCGGCGTTGTACCGTCGCACCCAGGCAGTGTCGCCGTCGGGACGGTACTTGATGACCATGCAATCCAGATGGCTGTGGTCATCGACCGCATACGCCGGCCCGGCAAGATAGAGACCACCGTCATGATCGACGGCCAGAGACGGGTATGATACACAGGAAAGCGTTTTGGCCCACAGCAAGTCACCATCGGTGTTGTATTTCAGCAGTTTTCCGCGATTGTAACCATCGCCCGATGACACACCGGTAATGAACACGTTGCCGTCAAGGTCAACCGCCAGATCATTGGGCACGTCCAGATCGTCGGTATCATGTCGGCGCGTCCAGACCGTATCGCCCTGATCGGTATATTTGATTGTCAGATAATCGGTGTTGGCACCATCGCGCACAAAACCGGTGACATAGACAAAACCGTTTTTGTCGATTGCCATGTCACAGATTTGATCGTGGTTGTATCTGGGGCTACTGTATCCGGCCACCCAGTCTTCCATTATAATCTGCTGGGACAACGCGGTCACGGCGCAACAGAAAAACAATAATAATAGAACTATGCGATTGATCATTTATAGACCTTACAAGCGATACGATATATTCAATGTAATATACTGAATGATTTTTCTCTGTCAATAGACATTTCATGACAATAATCGCCATAAGTTTATGGAAGCGGTCCCGGGCAGAAACTCCCGTGGTGACACCTTGGGCCGCTTCAATGGAT
>CAZVNK010000135.1:0-7365 GCA_964628115.1 uncultured Ignavibacteriaceae bacterium
AAAGATCGACCTTCAAGAATTTCCTATTATCGATATCGTTCTGTCGGGCGATTTACCGATTACCGAGCTTTGGGACCTTGCCGACAGACGACTCAAAGACCGCTTCTCTCAAATCGAGGGGGTTGCTCGCGCTGATATCACCGGCGGTCGGGAACGGGAAATCCAGGTTATTCTGAACAATCGCGCCGTTTTCCAGAACAACATATCGCTGGCGCAGTTGACCCAGATTCTCGGTTCACAGAATCTTGATATGCCGGGCGGTCATTTCGAAAAGTCGCAACAGGAATACACGGTCCGTATGACCGGTGAATTCGAAAGTGTCGAAGAGTTGGGCGAACTTGAAATCCCTACGGTATTCGGCAACAAGCAACTGAAAGATATCGCCGAGGTGGTGGACGCGGGCGCAGAAGTCCGTGAACGAACCGCATTCTTTAACAACGTCAGCAAATTCGGCAATTCCGACGTGGTCCTTCTCAGTATTGTCAAGAACTCCGAAGGAAACACGGTTGATATCGCCGACGCGGTTCGAGAATTGATCCCCGAACTCGAGCAGGAACTGCCGGCCGGATGCAATATGTCCGTAGTAACTGATAAATCGGTTTTTATCGGTGATACGGTCGATGACACGATTACCAATATCATTCTTGGTATTCTGCTGACCGGTCTGGTGCTTTTTATCTTCCTGAGCGACTGGCGCTCGACCATCATTGTGGCGCTGGCCATGCCAATGTCGATTCTTTCGGCTTTCATGCTGATGAATATGATGGATTACACCAAGAACCTCGTGACCCTCATGGCCCTGTCAACGGCGGTCGGAATTCTGGTCAGTAACTCGGTGGTGGTCATTGAAAACATTTTCCGACAACGGCAATTGGGTAAAACCAAAAATGAGGCCGCCCGAATCGGCACCAATGAAGTGGTCGTGGCGGTGCTGGCATCGACCGCAACCAACATGGCCGTGTTCCTTCCGGTGGCAAGCATGACCGGCATCCTGGGACAGATATTCGCGGCGTTCGCCTTGACGGTGGTTTTCGCCACCCTGTTCTCGCTTTTGATTTCATTCACGCTGACGCCGATGATGGCATCGTTAATTCTTCCGGAGAGCAAAGGCGTGAACCAAAAGAAACGCAGTCGTTTTGCCGTTTTCTTTACTCGTCTTAATGATACGATGGCAAATAAATATCAAAATTCCCTGAGAGTAATATTCAACAAGAAATGGTATTCGGTTTCCATCCTTGTCGTCAGTGTGGTGCTTTTGGTTATCACTTTCATGTTTGCCGGACGAGTCGGATTCGAGTTCACTCCTTTGATGGATGAAGGAGACATTCAAATCGAAGCCGAACTTCCGATCGGTTACAATCTGGATGAAACCGCCGCCACCCTGCAGGAAATCGAAAACCGCCTGAAGAAAAATCCCAGTGTGAAAACCATTCTGACCCAGCTTGGGAAAATCAGCCAGGTGGACCAGGGAACCAATCTGGCGCTCATGAAAATCAAGCTGGTGGATATCGGCGACAGAGAGCTCAGCACCGATGAAACGGCCAACCTGTTCATACAAGAATTGTCCGATATGCCGAATATTATGCTTCGCATTGAAGCCGTATCCTCCATGAATGCAGGTTCACAGGCGCCGATCACTTTCTATCTCAAGGGACAGGATATCGATCAGCTTGAGATGTACAAGGACCAGATTCTTAACAGAATTAAAGACGTTCCCGGACTGGTCAATCTGAATACCAGCTCGCGCTCGGGCAAACCGGAGATCAGTATCATTCCGGATCGCAAGAAAATCTCGGATGCCGGTTTAAGCGTCTATGAGATTGCCATGCAACTTCGCGGCGCTCTGACCGGACTGGTGGCGACACAGTATCGAGACGAGGGCGAGGAGTACGACCTCCGGGTGATGATCGACGACGCATCAATCGACACGCCGGAAGAAGTCGCCAATCTGACCATAGTCGGTTCAAAAGGTATTTATACCATCTCCCAGCTGGCGGATATCGAATTCACCGAGGGAGTCAACACCATCCTGCATATCGACAAGTTCAAGGCGATCGAGTTCAGCGGTTCGCCTGCGGCCGGAGTTCCGCTGGGTAATGTCACCGGTGAGATCGAAAGCCGGATCATAGATGTCAATATGAAATCAGGGTACGAAACAAATTGGGGTGGTAGCGCCGAGATGATGAACGAGGCCATTTCCGAAATGCTGAAAGCGCTGATCATCGCGAT
The DNA here is from genome assembly GCA_964628115.1 of uncultured Ignavibacteriaceae bacterium. Taxonomy (GTDB): domain Bacteria; phylum Zixibacteria; class MSB-5A5; order GN15; family PGXB01; genus JAFGAL01. The sequence goes on from CAZVNK010000135.1 coordinate 2,230, forward strand.
CATTCTCACATACATGTTGCTGGCGGCGATTCTTGAAGATTTGAAACAGCCGCTGATGGTTCTCGGAACGTTTCCACTCGCCCTGATCGGCGTTATCTGGGGCATGATTTTGACCGGAATGACCATGAATATTATCGCCATGATGTCGATCGTGATGCTATTGGGTATCGTGGTGAACGCGGCAATCCTGATTCTGGATTACGCCAACATAGAAATTCGCGAAAAAGGCAAATCCGTTACCGAGGCTCTTCTGGAGGCATGCCCGGTCAAACTGCGCGCGATCATCATGTCGGCGGTGGCGATTATCCTCGGCATGTTGCCAATGGCGCTGGGAATGGGGGCGTCGGGACGGGAATTCCGCCAACCGATGGGGATCGTAACTATCGGTGGACTGGTAGTGTCGACTATTTTAACCCTGTTTATCATTCCAATCTTGTTCAACATGATCATGAAATCCAAGAAAACGGTAACGGCCAACGTTCAGGAAATCGGGGGTGCATCGTGAGACGGACGGGAATTCTGACCATTGCAATACTACTGCTGTCGACCCTGACGGTTGCGAAGGAAACGATAGATATCGACCGGTTTTTAAACCGCGTGGAGGCGCACAGCAAAGACCTCAAACTGGCCAGGCAGGATCTGCGAACGGCCGATGCCAACAAGCGGGAGGCGCTCTCCGGTGCGCTTCCCCATCTCACCGCCAATGCGGGATACAACCGCAATCTCAATGAGACATACATGTATGTCGACCTTGGTGAAGGCACGACGAAAATGCGCATCAACCGCGACAATGAATACAGCGCCAGTGTCGTGCTTGGACAAACACTGTTCAACGGTACGGTATACAACGCCATCAAGGCCGCCAATCAGTATAAAAGGATGTCGGATTTCATCTACGACGCATCGCATCAGGAAATCATCACCTACGCCAAAAAGGCCTTTTACCAAACGCTATTGCTGAAAGTGGTCTGGGAGGTGTCGCAGGCGTCGGAACAAAACGCATACGAAAACTTCGTCGACGTAAAAAAGGCGTACGAGAACGGTCTGGCGTCGGAGTTCCAACTTCTACAGTCCGAAGTGCGCCACAAAGATCTGGTTCCGCAAACGACCGAAGCGGAACGCAATTACAAAATAGCGCTTATCAATCTGAAAAATCTGGCCGGCATCCCGGTGGAGGAGGACATAAGTCTTTATGGCGGTTTGGACGAGTATCCCGATCTGCCGGAGAGAGAGTCTCTGGAGACGATCTTAAAAAGCCGGCCGGATTTTAATGCTTTGATATGGCAGGAAAGGCTATACAACACCGGTGTCAGTGCCGAACGTTCGGGTTACATGCCGTCGCTTGGCGGAAGTCTGACCTATGCCTTTTCGTCGCAATCCAATGAATGGAGTTTCGACGAAAAAAACGAGGCGTTGATTCTCGGCGTAAACCTCTCCTTCCCTATCTTCTCCGGAGGAGCGACCCGCGCCAAAGTGCAGAAGGCCAAAATCGAACGCGACAAGGCCAGAATCACGGTCGATAAAACGCGCGAAAATATCGAACGCGAAATCGAAAGCATCCGCCTGCGACTCGATGAGTCGTACAATCGCATCATATCCGCAAGGGCAACGCTGAAAACGGCTGAGAAGGCATTCGCCATTGCCGAGGCGACGTCGCATTCCGGACTATCGACGCAACTGGAGTTGAAAGACAGCCGGGTGATGCTTGACCAGGCCACGACCGGTTACTATTCGGCGGTCTATGAATATCTCGACGCCTATTTCGACTGGGAAAAGGCGATCGGCAAAATGGATTCCGACGGATAAAGGGGAACTGAACACGTGATCACACATATAGCAACAATCACGTTTCTCAATATGCGTGCATATACAACAAACAGAGGGGGGGCGGTATCAACGCCCATCACAATCATAAAGGAGGTGGTAATACTGATCAATACTTGTTAAGCAATCACTCTTTTAAATATCGGATGGACATAGGGAGTAACAAACCATGAAAAGGATTTTAACACTCGTCATGATTTTCGGGGCGTTGTTGATGTTTACCTCTTCGGCATCGGCCCTCGACACGGTCGGCAAAATGGGAATCGGTATCAACGGCGGATTGGCCATTCCCGCAGGGGGGGACGTCGACGTTGACGCCTCATTCGGCGATTATTTCGACGTGGGACCGGCATTCGGCCTGCATGTTCGCTATGGCGTAATGAAGGAACTGACCCTTGAGGCCGGTTTTCGCTATGCCTTCATGAAGATGAAAGAAGACGTCAACGAAGATCTTCCCGATGAACCGAACGTGGTTATGCCGGAGATTTATCTCGACGGGATTTTCAACATTGGCAGTTTTTTCAATGATCCCAATAACATTTTCAATCCGTTCGTCCGCGCCGGCGTGGGCATCGTGCCGTGGAAGGTCACCGATGACGGGCCGGGCGGCGACGTGGCCGTAATGGAAAACAACGAAGAGTTCAAGAAAACCAGTTTCAGCTTCAATGTCGGCGCCGGTCTTGAAATCTTTGCGACCTCCAATATCGCCGTTTTCGCCGAGGGTCGGTACCTGATGGTGTTCACCGAGGATAAGGACACCTTCGGGGACGAATTCGGCAATCTCGGCAATATCAATATTAACGCTGGTGTGACGTATTATTTCCCGCTCTCCAGCCGTTAGTGCCCTGTCTTAACCAGGGGAGGGCGGCATGGGCCGTCCTCCCTCCCGCTTTGCGGACACAACCGATCACCGGAGGAAACACAATGCCCAAAACCAGGCCGTCCAATCACAGCCGCGAGGTTATCCTTCGTCACGCCTTCCGTGAGATACTGCGTAACGGGTATCGCGGCGCCAATATCAGCCGGATCGCGAAGCGATCGTCGATGACCAAGGGAGCGTTGTACTACTATTTCAAGGACAAACGTGATCTGGCGCTGGCAGTCATCGACGACGTCGTCAGCGACAATCTGCACGACGCCTGGATCGCCCCGCTGTCATCCTGCGACAATCCGATCGACTGTCTGCAGGAGATCATTCGCAGGAGCATGCTCGATGCGCGCAAGCCGGACGCGCGATTCGGATCGGTGCTGGTCAATCTCTCGCTGGAGATGTCGCCGCGCGACGCCAGTTTTCGCACCCGGTTGAACGGCATGATCGACAATCTCATGGCGGAGATCGCCGACGCGCTTCGGCGCGGCCAGAAAAACGGCCAGGTCAGTGTCTTTGTCGATCCGTTCAAGACCTCGGCGCTGATTATGTCGATGGTATTCGGCAACAAGACGCTGGCGCGGGCGGTGCAGAACCCGATCCGTTTTCGGGATTCGCAACAGCACATGATCGAATATCTCGAATTTCTTCGCCCGAACGAATGACCGCGTTGTACAGTCAGCGCAGTCGCAGTGTCATTTCAGCGGTGTTTTTCACATTCGTGATGCCGTTCTTCATGAAAATACAATACACGTAATACTCGCCGCCGACTTTCCGCCCGTCGATTCTGGCCGGATCGATCGACGCCCGGGACAGCGCGTCCTTGTCTTCATCGGCGATGCCCAGTTCCGGCAGATGTTCGTAGGCGGTCATAAGCCGTGCAATGTCTCCCTCATGATCAATAGTCATGCACACCACCACCGTGTCCGCCATGTCATCGAGAAGCATATAGGACTTGTCGCGACCGATTGTGGCGATATCGAGATTGCGAATCCATACCGGGCGGTCGACGGTGGTCTTGCGACCGATGAGCATGTCCAACAGGTTGGGAAACGAGACCGTCGAGGGATCAAAACCGCCGGGTTCGTGCGGGCGGTTGGCGTAGTCGTCGAAATTCGGATCGTACGGCGGCAAAGCACCGTCGGGGCCTCCGCCGTATCCGCCGGGACCATAGCCGACCCCGTTCAGGGCATGTTCGGGTCTCAACGCCGACGGCGGCGAGATCGCGGTCACGGCCGGGATACGTTCGGCGGAACGATCGGCGATGATTGACAGGCGGTCGGGATCGAGCGGGCCGCGATTCCAGACGGCGACCGTGCGGCTTTGCTCCGGAAGCATGCCGGGCGGCGGGCCGCCGGGTGAAGAGACGACTCCCCCCTGTCCCCCGCCGACAACCACGATCACGGTGGCCTCGCGGGTGAGATACAAAAATGCCGCGTACATCACAACCAGCAGGACAGCGACAATCATCCCGCATATCATATTGCGCTGATAGGTCGTTTTCAGTCGATTGGCGTAATACATAATCCGTCGCGTTCCCCATTTTGACAACACGTGCAATTATTCAGACGATTTCCGGGTGAAGTTCAGACAATGGGATTCATCATTTATGACGATAATATCCCGGAATCGCCCAATAAAATGTTTGTTAGTCGATTGTCGGGTTGCTCATGACCTACGTCATAATACCGTCAGTCGGTCATAGTTCGAGATGTCGGATTATTCGTGTATGTTATTGTCTACATTACCGTTACCTCATATTCAAAATGGGTTCGTTTTGCAATTTCGTTTTTTTTTCGTCTCTCTCCCATTTGGGTTCGTTTCCCCGTTTTTGTATATTTCGATAGTGGTTTGATAGCGAAATTGTCATCGCATAATAATAACGAAGCCATCGTAAGTTGTGTAATTCCAACGAAAAATGGGTTCGATTCCCCAATGTTTTCATTCGCACCGTATCCTGTTCCATCGGGTTTTTATCATGGTACAGCCCTGAGAGTGACCCGACGGTTTTCCGGCGTGTTCTCGTTCCACCACTCCCACCGCAAGTGGCAGGGCACCGAGTGAATGCAAAACCGGACATACCCACAGCAGAGCTGTGGGCGACTGAGCCACTCCCACCGCAAGTGGCAGGGGCCACAGGCGGCGGGGCACCACAGGCGGCGGGACACCACGTGTATACGGCGCACTGCGTATTCCGGACGTATGTATAGACGGTACTCATTCTACTAAACGGGGTTATTCCGCGATTGCTATCGGATTGATAGTGATTTTGTAGGGGGGAAAAATCATAGTTGATTAGAAATTGAGTTTAATGTATATAATTGCTATTATCACATAAAGGGTAAGGCATTTAGTATGAGTCTATTGGCCGCATTACAGCAGTTCGCAGAACATGTAACAGCAAAATCCACGCAGACAATTTCGGGAGAAGCGGAGGAACAACT
>CAZVNK010000136.1:0-7338 GCA_964628115.1 uncultured Ignavibacteriaceae bacterium
ATTGAGGAACTCACCGCGCTCGGCACCGAGCAGGTCAATCCCGACACGACTGATATCGATACGCTCTCCCCGCTTGAAATTTGCGCCAGGATCAACCGCGAAGATCAAAAAGTCGCGGACGTGGTCCGTCAGGCGCTTCAGGAAATAGCGAAAGCCGCCGAAATTGCCGCTCAAACCTGGAAAAACGGCGGGCGGATTATATATATCGGCGCGGGCACGTCAGGGCGGCTGGGGGTGCTCGACGCGGCGGAGTGTCCGCCGACGTTCGGCATCGACCCGTTGCAAACGGTGGGGTTGATCTCCGGCGGGTATGACACGCTGATTCTCTCCAAAGAGGGCGCGGAGGATCATACCGACTGGGCGGTTGACGATCTCACGCGGATAAAACTCACTGCCGATGATTTCGTGATCGGTATCGCGGCATCGGTGCGGACGCCGTACACACAGGCCGGGATCGCTTTCGCCAAAGAAACCGGATGCAAAACCGCACTGATGGTATGCAACGACACCAACAGCATCAAGACTCAACCCGACGTATTGATCGTTTTGCGGGTGGGGCCGGAGGCGATTACCGGATCGACCCGAATGAAATCCGGCACGGCGCAAAAAATGACATTGAACATGATCACCACCACGGCGGCGGTGCTGACCGGCAGAACGTACGGCAATATGATGGTCGATTTGATGGCCCGCTCGGAGAAACTTCACGCGCGGTCGCGCAAAATCCTGATAGAGTTTCTGAAGGTCGATTATGAGACTGCCGATGAGTTACTGCAACAGTCCGGCGGATCGGTGAAAGTTGCTATCGTCATGAAACGCCTTGCGGTTGACCGCGATGAGGCGGAGCGACGCCTTCGCGACGCCGACGGTTTCCTGCGACGGGTGATCGGGTAAGTACAATCAATAATTCCACATAGAGCAGTCATTGCGAATAGTTCGAGATTCATCGAGAACAACGCTGTCGAATATCCTCGGTTTGGGAGAAAACGATAAATACATAATCACTTATTCAGAAGCGACTGACGATTTCTTTCTTTTTATCAAGAAAAGATCACTCCCTGATCGTGCGGCGATGTTTTTTCCAAAGGGATCATATAATGCATGATCACATTGTTTTCTTCCGATCAGATCGCTTACCTTTGTTGATTTCATATTTGACAGATCAAGAAGGAAGAAATTCTGTGAGACAACGTACATACCGCTGTCACATGAAAGTTCAAATAACGCTTCAGGCAAAGAGGGATTGATAGCCTGATATAATGCTCCACATCCGACTGTACCTTCTTTCATCTCAAGAAAGAACGGCAGTGTATCAATCGTTATCACCGCTGAATCAGACAATCGAGTAATTTGACTTCTATTAAATCGATAGGCCATTTTGTATGATGATATGGTATCGATATAAGATTTACTGAAGGCATAAAGCGAATCTTTAAGATCAAACCTGATCAAAAACAAACCATCGGCATGAACTCGATAGAGATAATTATCTTCATAGTGGCGTTTCTTGTTATACTTGCTTTCAGGAAGAACCGGCACTTTTATTCCATCCTGATAAAGGAAATAGTAGGCATTACCTTGAATTGAAAGATGCGGGCCTTCAAAATAACCATCGACCAATCCAAAAGGAAAGGGTTTGCGCAATAGGCGTTCTTGAATATCTTCATGGGTACCTTCCTTGATATCATATCGTGTCATTTTGATATATATGCTGTCACGATTACTGGCCTTATGAAAAACCAGAATTTCATAATCAGATAACCATTCCCATCTGCGGGCAGGCATTGTAAGTTCGCAGATGGTCTTGTCGTTTCCCATAGTATCAACAACAACAAAACTACCTCCCCTTATTCCGGCCAGCTTGCTTCCATCAGGAGACCATTTTAACGGACAGCTCATAGGTCCACTGCTCATTTTGCTAAGATTAACAATATCGACAATTTCGTAGCCACCAGCTCGAGTACATAGGACATCACTATTGCCGCTATCAGGTTTACGATACATGATATACAAACTCCCGTCCGACCAAAAGGCGATCTTTCGGCCATCGGGAGCATACACCGGCGTTCGGCATTGTGTATTGCCGTCCGGAGGTGTGAAAATGGTCAATTCTGATGTTCGGTAATCATATACACCAATGCTGTCGGCGATTGTTCTGTCTCCATTGTCACAAGTTAACTGAAATAGGATTTCTTCAAAACGAGGATTAAAGGAGACATACGCCAAACCACAGTGCACTCCGGAATCCGACACATATCCCGTCTGGTGGAAATAATTATATGCGGTCGAGTCTTCCAGTCGCATGAGTGTTTCGCCAAGAAGCGCCAGTGTCCCGTCGGAATTAAGTACCGGCGTAAGCGGAATGTGTCGATATGGCTTGGGGGCAAGCCGTACAGAATCGGTTCTTGTCAGGTTAGCACGGTATAGACCGTCGTCGCCCCAGCACAAGATATGATTATTCGCCGGTGTTTCTCTCTCGTTGGGTCTGACAAGCCGCCGTTCCCTGAGTATACCGTCCGGCGACTGATCCGAGTCATATTCCGTATGCGTGTAGTAACAATTCTCCTCAAGCGTCACTCTCGGCCCGTCAAAATCATGCAGAGTATTATCACGAAATCCAAATGTTTTATAGCGCCAATATTCATCCAATGCCGTAATCGTTTTGAATGCAATATCAAGCAGTACCAATTGATTGAGGGTGGAATCCTCCGCTGGCGAACTGAAGAGATGCAAACAGATCGAACTATTATCGATCCATTCAAACCGATGCGGAAATAACGGCAGTTCCATAACGGCGGTGCTGTTTGCCAGTGTATCGGAAAACATTAACATCCGGCCGGAGAAATACGCCAGTTGAGTTCCATCGGGAGACCATTTGAACGCCCCCAGCATCGGTTCACTTGAGCACGGGCCGACGCACATACATGTATCTGAAGAATTGCACATAACCGGCGTACCCAATGATACACAAACAAAGCATATCGTTAATGCGAAACGGAGCAATCCGGCAATCATGGCATCTCCCTCCTTCGGACAATGTAAATATCGCCATCTGACATCAACGCGATATTACGGCCATCCGGGGCATACTGGGGACTATGACAATCCTTCAATGAAAACAAATCATCAACAATCGTAAACGAGCCCTTCACCATATCATATATGGCAACCTTTGAAACGGAGGTATAGTCATCGAGATCACAAGTCAACATAAACAGGGCTTCCGGTGTACTGGGATTCAGACTCTGCCACATAACACCATAGCCATACTCATATGGCCACTGGTCCTGCAAAGCCTTCATGGTATCAAGCAAAATCACACTGGAATCCGACAATTGCGTAATCTGAGAATTGACAAACAACCACTTTAAATCACAGGATTGCACCGTATCGGCATATGGCTTGTCGAAAATCGGTATGGTGTCCTTTTGATCTGCCCGAATTAGGACTTGGTTATTGGCGATATTTTTATAAATGGAATTTCTCGCGGGATCGGACGTCTCTTTGTACTTGCTATCGAGAAGGACAATACGTTCGGAACCGTTTTCGTTAATAGTATAATAGGTGTTGTGTTGTAACGTTTGAAATGGCCCCTCGAAAAAACCTTCCTGATAACCGAAGGGGAGCGGCCGTTCCTTTGTAAAATCCATATAAACGGAATCAGCACCAGTTTGAATATTATAGCATACCAGACGCTTTTGAAAGATGCTATCACGTGGCTTTTTCATAGACATTAAAATTTCATAATCCGACAACCATTCAAATCTTCTGGGATACATACTGACTTTGGCCACGACTTGTCGGTTACCGAGAGTATCCGATACGATGAGATGGCCTTCGTGAATGAACGCCAATTTACTCCCATCAGGGGACCATTTAAAAGGACAACTGATTGGGCCACCATCGGTTTTACCAACGTTGACAATGTCGACGATTTCAAAACTCTCAGATCGGATGTCGGCAAATAAAATTCCCGACACCAACAGCAATGCAATTGCCATTATATAAACGGCATGAGATTTCATGACATCTCTCCTTTCGCACTATTCAATTGCATGGGCTGTCCGGGTATCCCATCCCTTTTGGGAGTTTCTTTTGAAGCGATATTAGTTTTACTACAATCGCAATATCGCCGTTCCGTTTATATAAACGTAGACGATAATGTAAATATACTTACCAAAGACAATTCAATCAAGCGAAAAACGTCGCATCGGGGAAGGTATTGCGGAGATTGATTCATTGCATTGACATCGGATAATATGAACCGGAGTATGGTCTGTAACGGCGGCGGGCCTCCCGATGTATTGCGATAATCGGGAGGCCGCCGCGTTCGTACGCGCCTTTACGTATTGCGCTTTTTCAATCAATTCGTCTTAATCTTCCGGACACCCCACACACTCCAGAGGATCAAAGGAAATAAACATGTAATCAATCATGCGATTGAGATCGAACGTGTCGACCACACATTGGGGATTCTGGAAATCATCGTAGCAATTAGCCGCTTTCATCGGGTAGGGATCATCGCCACCAAGATGCAAATAGGCGATCAGCACCGATAGATCTCCAATGCTTACCTCCCCGTTGGAATTGAGATCACCACAAACATAATCGCATCCGGTTGCTCCCATTCCGAGTGCACCGATCAGCGTGTCGCATTCATTCGACGGATGATCGGGCAGACATCGGGAGCTTTCGTTGACATACACCCCGTTGCAAAATAGCGGCGTATAGCTGAAATTGCCGTCCTCGCCGCCTTGATCCGCCAGATCCTCCGGCGATGATGGCCAACCGCCTTCGGCATTGCCCCAAATATCCGAACAGGTAAAGGTCGGCACGTAGTTGGCATTCTCGACATAAACGGCATTGGAGTCGTTTTCTGCGATCAGGCAGTTGGTGAAGGTCGGGGTGCTGGTATCGAGATTGACGATCACCGCCCGCGCCGAACCGTTATAACCGAACGTGCAGTTGCTGACGGTCGGCGAGGAGCCGTAAAAGATACACATACCTGACGCTTCGTTGTCGGAATACGCATCCCAATCGACATAATTGTCGGTAAAAACACAGTATGAGACAGTCGGATCGGAATACGAGCGACAGTAAATACCGCCGGCTCCGTTATGGGCATAGTTGCCGTCAAACGTGCAACCGGTGATATCGGGATCAGAATACATATAGCACTTGATGGCTCCGCCGGCATTGCCGTTGAACTCGCAATCGATGATATCGGGATTGGAATAAGACTGAGCAACAATCCCGCCGGCGATATCGGCTTCGTTATCATCAAAAATACAGTCCTGAATAGTCGGAGAGGCGTGATAACATCCAATAGCGCCACCTAGACAACCCGCATAGTTGTTAACGAAAAGGCAATTCTTAATGGTTGGTGAGGTATTGGACAGGCAGAGAATACCTCCGCCGGTTCTACAGTCTACCTTGGCTCCACTACTGGGAGCATAGCCGTTGGCGATGGTGAATCCGTCAATAATCGAGCTTGAGGTTTCGCCATTGGAAAAAGCGAAGGCGCGATACTTATTCACACTGCTTCCCTGACAGTCGATCGTGGTGGATCCATAGCCATTGACCGATTTCACCACGATGGCCTTGCCGTTGAAATTAAGGTCACGGTTGCCGCTTCCCTGATAGGTTCCGTCGGCGACCAGCACGGTGTCACCGGTCGAGGCCGCATCGATTCCGGCCTGTATGTTGGCGTAACTCCCCGGGACATACCGGGTGTAAGCATCAACCGAGCCGACCAGAATGCAGAAAAGACCAATCAGACATAATACAATCCTTGTTTTATGCATGATTTTCCCCTTTGTTGAAAATTCTCATGTATCAAAGACAATCTATGGGCGTATTCTTATAGCTATCACCTCCCCTTTTTTTAATGGTTATTCTCCCGTACGAAGCAAGACACGTCAACTCAGTTCGTGTCCAAAGATGTCAGTATGAAATGAAAATTCCTGATTGAGTGCTCGTGTCACATAATAATGTTCGAGCAGTACCGAGTCAAGTCTATTTCTGACCATATTTGTTTGCATTGATTGCAAAGCGGTCGATTCGAGCTATTTCAACCTGACAGGTATTGACGAAATGAAAAGAATTATGTCGGCATAGTCATTGCAGATTATTGTGTAATACAGCAATGACTTACAAGAATAGCACAACAGCATATCAACCACATATCCACATAGTATCAACAATAAAAAAGGCGGAATATCTTAGCATATCCCGCCTTCATCCACTGAAATGAGGCTTATTCTATAAGCAGTTCAATGCCGTTCCCTCTCCATAGAGATTGTCGATCAGAGCCAGAATGTCCAGCAAGTTGATATTCGTATCGGCGTTGACATCGGCGGCATTCTGATTCTCCGGAGCCGGGCCGGTCGGCGAGCCATACAGGAAGTCGATCACGAACAGAATATCCAGCAGATTGACCGCGTCATCGTTGTTGGCATCGCCGCAAACATAATCGCATACATCGCCAATCCCGTTTTCATTGGCATCCTCCTGCCCCGGATTGTAATCTTCCGGGCAATTGTCACAGACGTCACCCTTTCCGTCGGAATCGCCGTCGGCCTGACCTACGTTGTACTCATCCGGGCAATTGTCGCATAAAGAACCAAATCCATCTTCATCCGGGTCATTCTGATCGGGATTATACAAGCCTGGACAATTGTCGCATATATCACCGGCACCGTCGGAGTCTCCATCTTCCTGACCCGGGTTATAATCTTCCGGGCAGTTGTCCTCGGCATTGTTATATCCGTCGTTGTCCTGATCGGTCGAAATACTGACATACAGACGGTCATCGACAATGGAATCGACCGTAATCGTTATCCCTGTCGGGCCATAATAGCCGGCACTACTGGGGGTGGTGGTGGGTGAAAGGGTTTCCTGACCGGGGACTTCGCTGGAAAAAGTCGCCGCTTTGCGGGTTTCATAGGGATACCACCACTGGGCGGAGTCGGAGACGAATCCTTCGGGATTAAAAGACGCGTCACGGGCGGGATCATAACCGGCGTCGACCACCGCCACGGTATAATGCGGATTATCCGGCGTTCCGTTGTTGATACGCCACCATTCAGCACCCAGTGAGTCGTGGATATGAGTGACCAGAAGCCCACGATCAAGTGAATCGGCGCCAAAGCCCACCCACGGCCAGAGATACGTGCTGAAATCGGAATCAAACTTATCAAACAGCGCATCGGCTTGCGGATTGCGGTATTCCAGCAGGAAATATTCGCCGTGTTCAAGATCAATCGGGACTTTATAGAGAGAGCTGTCCGGAGTGGTCTCGATATTATAAATCACCAAATCTGAATCTTGGCGCGTAGC
>CAZVNK010000137.1:0-2068 GCA_964628115.1 uncultured Ignavibacteriaceae bacterium
ACATGCCAGCGGCGCGGAAGTCGTCAGCGGTATCGAAACCGGCCGCATCGTATCGGGAGTGTCAAAATTCTACGGCCTCGGTGTCAGCGGCAGTATGACGCTGTTCAACGGGGGACGGACGATTTACAATTATCTTGGGGCCCGCGCCGACAAGAAGCGCATGGAATATCTTCTGGAGTCGACCGAACAGGATATCATTCTGACGGTTAAACAGACGTATTTCAACTTCCTTAAGGCACAGGATACCAAAAAGAACAGTGAAGAAGCCGTCAAACGCGGCGAGGAGCAGTACAAGCTGGCATCGTCGCGCTACGAAGTCGGTTCGGCGTCGAAGTCCGACGTTTTGAAGGCACAGGTCCAGTACGGCAATGAAAAGCTATCTTTGCTGGCGGCTGAAAACGCGGTCAAGACGGCACATGCCGATCTGTGTTATTTGATCGGGATCGATGTCAATTCCAACGTCGAATTCTCCACGCAGTTCGAGCAACGGGAATACGAAAACACCGAGGCGAACGCACTTAAATACGGGCTGGCGCATCATCCGGGACTCATGGCCACCGTCAATAATGTCACCTCCGCCGAATACGACGTCAAGTCGGCCTGGGGGCGTTTTCTGCCGTCGGTATCGGTCAGCGTATCGCGAGATTATTCCGGTAGCAGTTGGAGCGAGGTTAGCAAGTTTCGTGAGGTCGACGGGCAGTGGACGATCAGTACCAGTGTCAACATTCCGATTTTCGAGCAGTTCGGCCGCAAGTACGAATTGTCACGGAGTCGAGCGTCGTTGAACAACGCGCGGGTCGCGGAAATGTATACGCGCAATTATATCGCCGCGGAGATCAAACGGGCGTTTCTGGAACAGGAGCGCACCAAGCAGGCTCTGCAGGTTGCCAAGGAAACCGTGGCCGCGGCGGAAGAGGATTTCAATCTAGTTCAGGAGAAATACAATCTTGGCGCCGCCACCATTCTTGAGGTGTTGGACGCGCAGGTCAGTCTGGTCGAAGCGGAAAATTCACAGGTGGAAGCCAAATACGATTATAACTTGTCCGTCGCGAGTTTGGAAAAGGCAATGGGGGTCACGCGGTAAATCATGCAATCAGACACGGGGTGTAAAATATGAGTAAAGGCAAAAAAAGGCTGTTAATCGGCGGGGGGATTATCGCCGTCGTGGCGATCGTCATCGCCAATCTGATGGGGGGCGGCAACAAGGGGATTCACGTTCAGGCGCAGAAGGTGGAGACGCTGGATATCACCGAGGAAGTCTCGGCATCGGGGTACATCCAACCGGAAACGCGCGTCAATATATCGTCCGAGGTCACCGCGGAGATCATCGGCCTGCCGGTCAAAGAGGGGCAGACCGTCACCCGGGGCGAGGTGTTGATTCAACTCGACACGGTGCAATTGCAGAAGGACGTCGACCAACTGCGCTATTCGCTGGAGGAAATGGAAGCGCGCACGGCCGCCGCCAAGGCGTCGTTCGAACAGGCCAACTTGCTGTACGAACGTGAGAAAAAATTGTATGAACGCGATCATTCTTCGGAAACGATGATAGAAGCCGCCGAATCTTCCTACTTGAATTTTAAATAGTCGTACGAGGCGACCAAGAGCCAGCCCCAGCAGACACAGGCGATGTATGAAAAGGCGCTGGACAATTTGAACAAGACCAAAATCGTGGCGCCGATGTCGGGAGTGATCACGTACATGGATGCCGAGATCGGAGAAATCGCGCCGGCTCAGAACGCGTACACGCAGGGGAAAACGCTGATGACGATTTCCAACCTGTCCCGTTTTGAGGTCGAGGTTGACGTCGATGAAACGGAAATCAACAAGGTGCGTTTCGGCCATGATGCGAAAATCGAGGTGGATGCGTTTCCCGATACCGTGTTCCAGGGTGAAGTCGTGGAAATCGGCAACACGGCGGTGATCAGCGGAGCCGGCACCACCGAGCAGTCCACCAATTTCAAGGTGAAAGTGCTGTTCAAGGATACCGACGTGCAGGTTCGTCCCGGGATGTCGGCCACGGTCGACATAATTACCAATACCCGCGCCGATGCCTGTGCGGTGCCGTACG
>CAZVNK010000137.1:2139-3066 GCA_964628115.1 uncultured Ignavibacteriaceae bacterium
CTGAAAACGGACACGCTTCCCGAAAAGGGCCATACCGGCAAGGAAGGGGAGAAGAAAGACGTCAAAGGCATCTTCGTCGTGCGGGATGACAAGGCGGTATTCATACCGGTCGAAACCGGAATCGCCGATCAAAAAAATATCGAAGTGGTGACCGGAATTACCAAAGACGACATCGTCGTTACCGGACCGTTTCGAACACTTCGGACTCTGGAAAGCGGCGCGGCGATCAGCTACAATCTGGAGTCGGAAGGGGAGAATGAATTTTAATGACACTCATCGATACCAAAGACCTGTGGAAAACGTTTGAGATGGGGACGGTAAAAGTCCATGCTCTTCAGGGAATCACGATCGGAATCGAGAAGGGGGATTACGTGGCGATTATGGGACCGTCCGGTTCCGGCAAATCCACGTTGATGAACCTGATCGGGTGTCTCGATACGCCGACCAGCGGGCAGTATTATTTGAACGACAAGCTGGTCAGCACGCTGACCGACGACGTGTTGGCGTATATTCGCAATAAAGAAATCGGTTTCGTGTTTCAAACATTCAACCTGCTTCCCCGTGCCACGGCTTTGCACAACGTCGAACTGCCTCTGGTGTACAGCGGGAAAACCAAAGTCCTGCGGGAACAGATGGCCAAAAAGGCGCTGGAACAGGTGGATCTGACCGATCGTATTACCCATCGTCCCAACGAATTGTCCGGTGGTCAGCGGCAGAGAGTGGCGATTGCCCGCGCCCTGGTCAACGAACCCTCGTTGATTCTCGCCGACGAGCCGACCGGTAACCTTGATTCCAAAACCAGTTTGGAAATTATGGACTTGCTCGATCGTTTGCATCAGGACGGCAACACGATTATCGTGGTGACGCACGATCATGAAGTGGCGCAGTTGGCCGACCGGGTGTACCACATTCGCGACGGCATGATCG
>CAZVNK010000137.1:3076-7326 GCA_964628115.1 uncultured Ignavibacteriaceae bacterium
ATTTATCGACAAAACCAACCGTGCGGCGAGTGAGACCCGGCAATGATAGTGTGGGAAGTTTTCAAGATGTCGGTGTCCGCGCTCAACACCAACCGTCTGCGCGGTTTTTTGACTCTGCTGGGCGTGATTATCGGCGTTACCAGCGTTATCACGATCATCTCCGCCCTGGAGGGCCTGTCGCAGTCGATTCGGGCCGAACTCGAAGCGCTGGGGCCGTCAACCTTTATCGTGACCAGATTCGGGATTATCCGCAGTGAGGAAGAATTCTTTGAAGCCGTCAAGCGGCGACCGCTGAAATACGAACATATGGAGGCCATTCGCGACGGGTGCGATTTGTGTGAACGAGTCGAGGGGGCATCGGCGGGCATCATTGATATTGTCGATACTGAAGTCGAATATGGACGGTATTTCTCCGATGAAGAGGAACACACTCGCAGTCGGGTGGCCTTTATCGGATCAAACGTTCGTGAGGAGCTGTTCCCCGGAATCGATCCCATCGGAAAATGGATCAAGCTGAACAATATCAAGTATCGCGTCATCGGCGTGGCCAAAGAGCAGGGATCGACGTTCGACGATAATTCCGATCGTTTCGTTTCGATTCCCTATGCGACTTTTGTCAAGGATTTCGCCTACCGCCGTATGGGACTGTCGATTTACGTAAAGGCGGCGTCGGTGGAATTGCTTCCCGAGGCGATGGATCAGGCGCGGGTTATCCTGCGGGCGTACCGCCACGTACCGTACAACAAGGACGACGATTTCGGAATCGTCACGGCGGATGCCGTCATGGCGGTAATCAACGATATCACCAAGGTCATTCGTTTCGGGCTGATCGGTATTTCCTCCATCGCGCTGGTAGTGGGAGGCATTATCATCATGAACATCATGATGGTGTCGGTGACGGAGCGAACGCGCGAAATCGGAATTCGCAAGTCGGTCGGCGCCAGGCAGAGAGATATTCTCCTGCAGTTTCTCTACGAGTCGCTGATTCTGTCGTTGGGAGGCGGCCTGATCGGAATTGCCATCGGCGTGTTTCTGGGGGACGTGTTGATCGGCCTGATTGAAAGGGATACGACGCCGTCGGTTTGCGCCATTTCGATCGGTTTGATCATCTCGACCGGAACGGGCTTGTTTTTCGGTATCTATCCGGCCATGAAAGCGGCACGGCTTCAGCCGGTGAAAGCATTGAGTTATGAATAAAGAAAGTGACGGATGCGTATGACGTTGATGGAAGTCAAGGAGGGGATGTTACTGGCGATCGGTTCGCTGACCGCCAACAAATTCCGATCCGGCTTGACCATTCTGGGCGTGCTGATCGGGGTCTGGTCGGTTATTGCGATGTCATCGCTGATCAAGGGGCTTGACGACGCGGTGCAGGAGTCCATCAGCGAGTTGGGCAGTAATATCCTTTTCATAGATCGTTTTGCGCCCGGTACCGATTACGAAGATCTCACCGAGGAACAACGCAATTACAAACACATGTCGATGGTGGAGGCGCATGCCATCAAGGATAATTGTCCGGCGGTGCTGGCGGTTTCGCCGGAGAATCATTTTTGGGCGAACGGCGGCAATGTTATCAAATACCGTGACCACAAGGCCAATCAACCGGCGATCTGCGGCGTCTTGCCGGACTATCAGAAGGTGCGCGACGTGGCCGTAGCTTCCGGGCGTTTTATTACCGAAGTCGACAACAACCTCCACGCCAAAGTGTGCGTGATCGGTTCGGATATCAAGGACGTGCTGTTTCCCAACGAGGATCCCATCAACAAGGAAATTCGCATCAACAACGAGCGGTTCACCGTCATCGGCGTGCGTGAGAAGAATGAAACGCTGTTCGGAGGAGACGACGGCATGAACAACAAGGCGTTGATTCCTCTCGAAACGTTCACAAAATTATATCCGTGGGATAAATATTTGACCCTGACGGTCGGTGTCACATCGGCGGATCAGATGGAGGCGGCCAAGGAACAGATGACGTCGGTTTTGCGGCGGGTGCGCAATGTTCCTTACGACAAGGAAAACAATTTCGCCATTTTCGGTCAGGAGAACATCCGGGAAATGGTGGGAGACATTACCAAGTACATTTATATCGCCATGGTCGTGATTTCCTCGGTGGGGCTGATGGTCGGTGGCGTCGGCGTGATGAACATCATGCTGGTGTCGGTCACGGAGCGAACGCGTGAGATCGGTGTGCGCAAGGCGATCGGGGCGCGGCGCAACAATATTCTCTGGCAGTTTCTGGTGGAAGCCATGACGCTGTCCGGAACCGGCGGGTTGATCGGAATCGGCGCGGGAATATTGACGGCGTTGTTGATCGGCATGTTGACGCCGGTGCCGTTCGGCGTGTCGCCGCTCTTTTTATCACTGGGATTTCTGGTTGCGATATCGGTCGGCCTGGTAGCCGGCATGTATCCCGCCTATCGTGCGGCCAGTGTCGATCCGATCGAGTCTCTGCGATACGAATAACCCTCTCATGACCGCCCATTCTCTAATAGTGTATCGACAACGTGATTTCATGAAAAGGGATGTGATATGACGACCGCCGAACTCAAGGACGGTGTTCTGCTGGCGCTGGGTTCGCTGAATGCCAATAAGTTTCGATCCGGTCTGACCATCCTGGGAGTACTGATCGGCGTCTGGTCGGTTATTGCCATGACGTCACTGATCACGGGGCTGGACGACTCGGTGCAGGAATCCATCAGTGAATTGGGCAGTAATATCCTTTTTGTCAGCAAGTATCCGCCCGATACGAATTACGACGACCTGACCGACGAGCAACGCCATCGCAAACCGATAACGCAGAAGGACGCGGACGCGATACGGAAGTCCTGCCCGGCGGTGACGGCGGTCTCGCCCGAGGATTATTATTTCGCATCGGGCGGCAATTCGATCAAGTATAAAAACCGACGGGCCAATAATCCGCTGGTGGTGGGAGTCGCACCCGATTTCATCAGGGTGCGCAAGACGCCGTTGGCGATGGGTCGATTTATCAATGCCGCCGACAATCAAAACCGGGTTAAGGTGTGCGTGATCGGCGATGATATCGCAAAGTCGCTGTTTCCCGACGATGATCCCATCGGCAAGCAGATACGGGTTAACAATTACCGGTTCGACGTGATCGGCGTTTTTGAAAAAAAAGAGTCGATGTTCGACAACAGCGACAATAATAAACTGGTTCTTCCGCTGGAAACGTTCATGAAGATGTACCCCTGGGAGGAGGAGCTGACGCTGGCGGTCAGTGCCCGCTCGGCGGCGGAGATCGAGGAGGCGGAGGAACAGATGATCGCGGCTTTGCGTATTCTTCGCAAGGTTCCTTATAACAGTGAGAACGACTTTGCCATTTTCGGGCAGGAAAATATCCGCGAGCAGGTGGGCAATATTACCGATTACATTTATGTCGCCATGATAGTCATTTCATCGGTGGGCCTGATGGTCGGCGGTGTGGGGGTCATGAATATCATGCTGGTGTCGGTGACGGAGCGGACACGTGAAATCGGCGTGCGCAAGGCGATCGGCGCCCGACGCTCAAATATTATTTGGCAGTTTTTAATCGAAGCGATGACCCTGTCAGGAACGGGCGGTTTGCTGGGGATCGGTTTTGGCGTCCTGACCGCCGTTGTCATCGATCTATTGACTCCGCTTCCGTTCGGCATTTCGTTATTCTACGTGTCGCTGGGATTTATCGTGGCGGTGTCGGTGGGGCTGATCGCCGGTATTTACCCGGCTTATCGGGCGGCGGCGGTTGATCCGATCGAGTCGCTACGCTACGAATGATCTCCCGCCGGAATCTCACCGGCAGTCGTCCGGTTTCATCTACAATGCGCGAGAAACCGGATGTATTTTTCTGATTTGGGGAATTTATCGGAGATGGAATTAGATATTGCTTAAAAATCAACGTCTATATAGATAGAAGAGTCTGAGCAAACGGTAGGAGGGTTTGAACTATCAAACGATGTATCATTTTTATAGCGGCTGTATGTCTCATGATAACGGGCAGTCTCGGCGCCCAGCAGTTGTATCAGATGGGCGGCCCCGGACAGAAAATCGGATTTCATCTTGATTATGCCTGGTTCGATTCCAACCAGGAGGGGAAAATCCTGCTGGAAATCTATTACAAAGTCTTCAACAAATATCTGACGTTCGTGCGTGAGGCGGGGGAAAACCAGGCAACGTACGAAGTGACTATTGCTTTGTACACCGATCACGATGAACAGGTCGACGGAAACGTGAAGCAGAGGACAATCACCGTGCCG
>CAZVNK010000138.1:0-2409 GCA_964628115.1 uncultured Ignavibacteriaceae bacterium
GGATCGTTGCGATCGACAATCACCTGCGAGATGATGGTGACGACCCGTCGATCCAGCCCCCCCTGTTTGAGCCGGTTCTGGAGTGACTGCTCGATCATATATCCCATACCGCCACCGGTATCGGCGACACATATTCCCAACGGCAGAATCGGCGCTTTTCCCCGCGCCAGTTCGACCCGCAGGATGGCGTTTCCAACCTGCGGGCCGTTACCGTGTGATATTGCCAGATTATATCCGGCTTTCGCCAGATCGACGATACCGTCAAGCGACCGACGGGTATTGGAGAACTGGTTGGCAATGGTATCTTCCATCCCCGGCTGGGTGATGGCATTACCGCCCAGCGCAATAACCGCGGACTTGCCGTTCATCTGAATCATCACTTATTTCTTTTTCCCTTTCTTCGAGGCTTTCGCACCTTTCTTGAAATGGGACTGCAAAACGTCAGCCAGCGTCGGCTCGCCGATTTCCTGCAGATCGTAGAACACGCGCACGTACGGCTTCTTGATCTTGATCACGCGCGTCAGGTCGATCGGTGTCGCCACCACGACCGAATCCCACTTGACCTTTTCGATCGTCCGCCGCAGATCGGCCAACTGCTTGCCGAAATATCCCATCGCCGGCAGAAGCGGACCGATGTCCGGGTACTTCTCGAAGGTCTTGGTGATCGTGCCGACCGTGTACGGCCGGGGATCGACCGCTTCGGCCGCGCCGAACTTGATCGCGGCCATCATACCCGCGCCGTATTCCATCTCGCCGTGCGTCGTGGTCGGACCGTCCTCGATCACCAGCACGCGCTTGCCGCGAATCATTTCGGGCTTTTCGACCCGAAGCGGCGAAGCGGCGTCGACGACGATCGCCGACGGATTGTATTCCTGAATATTGCGTCGCACTTCGGCGATGTTTTCCGGCTGAGCGGTATCGATCTTGTTGATGACGATGACATCGGCAATCATGAAATTGACCTGCCCCGGATAGTACTCGATTTCGTGTCCCGGACGATGCGGGTCGACCACGGTGATCTGGATATCGGGCTGATAGAACGACATGTCATTGTTGCCGCCGTCCCACAGAATCACGTCGGCTTCCTTCTCGGCCTCGCGCAGAATCATTTCATAATCGACACCGGCGTAGACGATCACGCCGCTATCGATGTGCGGTTCGTATTCCTCGCGTTCCTCGATGGTGCATTTGTGCTTGTTGAGATCGGCATAGGTGGCGAACCGTTGACAAGCCTGCTTGGCCAGATCGCCGTACGGCATGGGATGCCGGATCGCGACGACTTTCAGGCCCATTTCCTGCAGGGCCGACGCGACGCGGCGAGTGGTTTGCGATTTGCCGCATCCGGTGCGAATGGCGCACACCGCCACCACCGGCTTTTTCGATTTCAGCATGGTCGGCATCGCGCCCTCGACCGAGAACCGCGCGCCGACGGCCATCACCTGGGAGGCCTTGTCCATGACGTAATCGTACGGCACGTCGGAATACGAGAAAATGACCTCGTCCACCTTGTGCTTGGCGACCAGCTTGAGCAAGTCCTCTTCGGGATGAATCGGAATGCCTTTAGGATACAACTTGCCGGCCAGAACCGCCGGGTATTTCCGCCCTTCGATTTCCGGAATCTGCGTGGCGGTGAAAGCCACCACTTCAACGTCTTTATTATTTCGATAGAGCACGTTGAAGTTGTGGAAGTCTCTTCCGGCCGCGCCCATGATGATTACTTTTCTTTTAGCCATGTGAATACTCCATTTATTAATTAAGCGTTATCGTTAACGGATTTTCCGTAATCATCACCGTTCCGTGGACACACATGCAAAAGGAGCCAGATATACTGGATCATGCAAAACAGCATCGGGATATTCCGATGAATCGTTCTGTACATGTGCCGTTTCATGACTCGTTGTCAGTCCTCAATAAGACTCTTGCGTCTCAGTTATTGTCAATCTGCGCGCGTTGAATGGTCCCGGAGAAATCGATATAGACCGACTTCCACTCGGAGAACACGTCCAGCCCGGCAATACCGGCCTCACGATGGCCGTTGCCGGTTTCCTTCACGCCGCCGAACGGCAGGTGCACTTCGGCGCCGATGGTCGGAGCGTTGACATAGAAAATGCCGGTGTACACGTCACGCATGGCCGTAAAGGCCTTGTTCACGTCGCGCGTATAAATCGACGCCGAAAGACCGTAGGCGGTGTTGTTACACAGTTCGATCCCTTCCTCGAACGAGGCGCATTCGGTAATCGAGGTCACCGAACCGAAAATTTCTTCCTGGAAGATGCGCATATCGGAGGTCACGTCGCCGAATACCGTCGGCATGGTGAACCAGCCCTTGTCATAGTCGCCGCCGGTGAGTCGTTCACCACCGCAGAGTAATTTGGCGCCGTCCTGATTCTTGCCGATATCGATGTAATT
>CAZVNK010000138.1:2419-7306 GCA_964628115.1 uncultured Ignavibacteriaceae bacterium
CACGGATTCATCGAGACCGTTGCCGATCTTGAGCGCTTTGGCGCGCGCAACGAGCTTTTCGGTAAACTGCTTGACGACGTCCTTGTGGACGATCATACGCGAAGAAGCGGTGCAACGCTGACCGGTCGTTCCGAACGCACCCCAGAGCGCGCCGTCGACGGCGAGGTCGACATCGGCATCGTCCATCACGAAGATGCAGTTCTTGCCGCCCATTTCCAGGTGGCAGTGTTTGAAATCGACCGCGCAGGCTTCGGAGATACGCCGTCCGATATCGGTGGAACCGGTGAAGCTGATACAGGAGACGTCTTTGTGTCTCATCAGCGGTTCGCCGACGTTTCTACCGGAACCGGTCACGATATTGACCACGCCCGGAGGCAGGCCTTCCTCTTCGAAAATTTTCACGTAGTTGTACACCGACAGCGGCGTATCGGTGGCCGGCTTGATCACGATGGTGTTGCCGAGCACCAGCGCCGGCATCATTTTCCATGACGGAATCGCCATCGGGAAATTCCACGGGGTAATCAAACCGCAGACACCCAACGGCTGGCGGACGCACATGTTGAATTTGTTCGGCAGTTCCGACGGCGTGGTGTACCCGAACTGGCGACGTCCCTCGCCGACCATGTAGTAGCCGAGGTCGATCGCTTCCTGCACGTCGCCTCGGGTTTCCTTAATCACCTTGCCCATCTCGCGGGTCATATCCTGCGAGCACCGTTCTTTTTCCTTGACCAGACGGTCGGTGATGCGCAGAAGGATTTCGGCACGCTTGGGGGCGGGAACCAGACGCCATTTCTTGTAGGCTTCCTTCGCCGCCGCGACGGCATCGTTGACTTCGTCCGCGCCGGACTTCTGAAAGACGCCGACGACTTCATCGGTATTGGCGGGATTGCGATTCTCAAACGTCTCGCCGGAACGAGCCTTGACCCACTCACCGTTGATGTAGTTTTTATATTCAGTTACGTTAGCCATAAAAAGCTCCTATTTTTTTTAGAACCTCTCTTATTTTTCATTCTTTACGGCACCTTTTTGTGAAAATATTCACACCGGCAATGCCGTAAAGATAGCAAATATATTTTATAGAAGCGAAATTGTCAATTCATTTTGGCAGTTTGACTTGGCAGAATAAGACGATTCTTGTCTTTTGTCAATGCCGGGCCCGGATTTTCGCGGGTTCCAGGCGAAAATCGGACAAAAAAAGCCCGGCGATGAGTTTTATCGCCGGACTCAGACTTAAAGTAGGAAGCACGATTATCAGACTTCCATGATGTCTTTTTCCTTCACCGCCATCAAATCGTCGATCATATCGGCATATTTGTCGGTCATTTCCTGAATTTTATCCGTGCCACGCTTGAATTCATCCTCGGAAATGTCCTTGCTTTTTTCGGCCTTTTTAAGGGCATCGTTGGCTTCACGCCTGATATTGCGGATCGCCACCTTGCCCTCCTCGGCCGTTTTCTTGCAATGTTTCACCAGTTCCTTGCGACGTTCCTCGTTCAGCGGCGGAATCGGCAGGCGAATAATATTTCCCTCGACGAGCGGATTCAATCCGAGGTCTGCTTTTTGAATACCTTTGGAAACTTCGCCCACGATATCCTTGTCCCAGCATTGCACGATCATCAGTCGCGGTTCCGGAACGGAAATCGAGGACAACTGGTTAAGCGGCATGATAGTGCCGTGATAATCGACCCTGACGCCATCCAACAGCGATGCCGAGGCCTTCCCGGTTCTCATCGAGGCAAAGCTTTTCTTGATGGAGTCATAGCTCTTTTGCATCTTTTCTTCAGCTTCTGTGAATGCTTTATCAGCCATCGGAGCTCTCCTTTGACTTAAATTTCGTCTGAATTTCTATTCAGGAAACCAACGTCCCGACTTTTTCGCCGAGCACCAGTCGCTTCAAATCGCCGGGACGGTTCATGTTGAACACCACCACCGGGATTTTATTATCCTTGCACATCGTAATCGCCGTCAGGTCCATCACGCCGAGTTCCTGTCTGATCACATCCATATAACTCAACTCCGAGTATCGTTCGGCGTCGGGATTGGTCATCGGATCGGCGGAATACACGCCGTCGACCTTGGTGGCTTTAATCAGGACTTCCGCCTGGACTTCGTTGGCACGCAAAGCGGCGGCGGTATCGGTGGTAAAAAACGGATTCCCGGTTCCGGCGGCGAATACCGCGATCCGACCTTTCTCCATGTGGCGAATGGCGCGACGGCGAATATAGGATTCGGCAAACGATTCGATATTGACCGCTGACATGACACGGGTGAAAACCCCCATCTGTTCGAGACTGTCCATGATGGCCATGGCATTGATAATGGTTGCCATCATGCCCATGTTGTCGGCGGTAACGCGATCCATCCCCTGCCGGGAGGCTTCCAACCCCCGAAAGATATTGCCGCCTCCGACGACAATACCGATCTCAAGCCCCAGTTCTCTGATTTCCTTGATTTGATAACAAATAGCGGTGAGAGTCTCGGTGTCGATACCGAAACTCTTCGAGCCCATCAGCGCTTCACCCGACAGCTTCAGCAGAATCCGGCGATATTTAAGATGTGGCTCCCCTTCCATAGGTTATTCGCCCAGTCTGAAACGGGTGAATCGCCTGATGGAAATATTCTCGCCCAATTTGGCAATGATTTCATTGACCACGTCGGTGATCGTTTTCTCATTGTCCTTGACAAAGGCCTGTTCCATCAGACAGACTTCCGAGAAATACTTTTCCACTTTGCCGTTAATGATTTTGTCGAGAATCTTCTCGGGCTTGCCCTCATTGAGTGCCTGTTGCCGATAGATTTCCTTCTCCTTTTCGAGAAGTTCGGTATCCATTTCCTCGCGGGTGACCGCGAGGGGGCCGGTTGCCGCGATTTGCATGGCGACGTCCTTGGCAAATGTCCGGAAATCATCGGTACGCGCCACGAAGTCGGTTTCGCAATTTATTTCGACCATCACGCCCAGCTTGTCACCGGGGTGAATATAAGAGGCGATAATACCTTCACTCGTTGAACGCCCGGCCTTCGAGGCGGCCTTGGCAATGCCTTTCTCACGCAGATAGGTCACGGCCTTTTCGAAATCGCCGCCGGATTCGGTCAGCGCTTTTTTACAGTCCATCATTCCGGCGTTGGTTTTATCACGAAGTTCCTTGACCATTTTCGCTGTAATTTCCATGGGGTAGTCCTTTTATTCTTCTTCGCCAGGCGTTGTATATGTTTTCAACCGACCCGCGGTTTCGGCTTCCACCGATTCCTTGATTTCCTCTTCGGAAACCGACTGGACGGCGTTGATCGCCGAATCGACCACGGATTTGGTGATAATGCGAATTGATTTGATTGCGTCGTCATTGGCCGCAATGGGGAAATCGATCGGATCGGGATCGGCGTTGGTGTCGATCAATCCGATAATCGGAATACCGAGTTTGGCCGCCTCGGCCACCGCGATTTTTTCCTTCTTGGCGTCGACCACGTACACCAGCCCCGGCAGGTAATGCATTTCCTTGATACCGCCGAGCACCTTGGTCAGTTTTTCGATGTCATGGTCAAAACTGGAGCGCTCCTTCTTGGTGAACTTTTCGAGCTCGCCCTCATCGCGCATGCGTTCCATATCTCTGAGTTTTTTGATCGAACCCTTGATGGTCGAAAAATTGGTCAGCATACCGCCCAGCCAGCGTTCGGTCACGTAAAACTGCCCGCATCGTTGAGCTTCTTCGGTAATGACCGCCTTGGCCTGTTTCTTGGTGCCGACGAACAAAATCGACTGCCCGCGAGAAACGATTTCCTTGACCTTCTGGCAGGCGACTTCAATGGCATCGAGGGTTTTGTTCAGATCGATAATGTAAATGCCGTTCCGTTCGGTGAAGATGAACGGCTTCATTTTTGGATTCCAGCGCCGGGTCTGATGACCGAAATGCACGCCGGCCTTTAACAGTTCCTGAATCTGTGGGGTTACCATGCAAAGACCTTTCTGTTGGTTTTTCTTCCGCTCCGCCACCAAGCCCGGACCCACTGAGGGGACCACCGGGCATTCAACGGAACGGGCTTATTTCCGGCGGGGCCGGATTGTCTTTTTAACGCTTCGAATACTGATAGCGTTTGCGGGCCTTGGGCTGACCGTATTTCTTGCGCTCCACGGCGCGAGGGTCACGGGTCAGCAGACCCTTCTTGCGCAGAACCGGTTGCAGATCGGGATCGAGTTTCGAGATGGCGCGGGCAATTGCCAGCCGTACCGCTCCCGCCTGACCGGAGAGTCCGCCGCCCTTCACCCGGCAAATGATATCGAGCTTGCCGTAGGTTTCGGTGTGTTGCATCGGCAAATTCACCTGATCGACCAGGACGTCTCGTTTCAAATATTCTTTGGGAGATTTTTCATTGATGCTGAAAATCCCTCCGCCGACTTTGATCACGGCCCTGGCAACTGATTCTTTTCTTCTTCCGGTCGCCGCAAATGATGTTTCCGTCATGAATACACTCTATCTTATTTATTCAACGTCAACGGTTGAGGTTTTTGGGCTTGATGTGGATGATCCGTGCCGGAGTACACATGCAGTTTCTTGATCATTTGTCGTCCGAGACGATTCTTGGGCAACATTCCCTTGACGGCATGTGTGAACACCCTCGGAGAATCGGTCTGCATCATCTTTTCATACGTCCGAACTCGCAAACCGCCCGGATACCCGGTGTACCGATAGTACTTCTTATCGGTCGGCTTGCTGCCGGTTACTTTGAGTTGCGCGGCGTTGATGGCAATGACATGATCACCGGTATCCAGATGCGGAGTAAAAATCGGCTTGTTCTTACCGCGGAGAATATTCGCAATTTCACCAGCCGCTCGTCCCAGGATCGCATCTTTCAGATCAATCACATACCAGTCTCGGTTCGCACTGTCGATTT
>CAZVNK010000139.1:0-6455 GCA_964628115.1 uncultured Ignavibacteriaceae bacterium
CCGTCTTGATCCGTTTTTCATCGAGAACGGTGCAGGAAAAACCGTGTTTTTTCGCAAGCGCCGTGGCTCGTGACGCGAACTTTCTTGGCGTCAACTCATTGGCCGGCGTCCCGGACAAATCGCGAACCAACACCGCACCCTCGGCCGTTATCAAACCGCGCTCCGCCCCGTGAGATAATGTCTTGACGTCGTTTTTCGTTTTGGCGCAAAAACATAAACTATCGGTTTGGCCGATGTTGTCATCCGAGCTTTTAAAAATCGTGAAACGGTACTGCCCGAGAATGAACCCCTCGACCACGGCCTGGGCCGTTTCCGAAGATGCGTCGGTATCGAAATAAAACGCCACGGTCGATGATTTGCGAACGGCGGAAAGACGAGACAGCACACCGGCCGATCGCCGATAACTTTCATGATTTATTTCCTTTTTCTCTCCCAATCCCGCCAGAATCAGCCGTTCGGCCGGGATTCTGGACAGGGTGTGAACGACGGCCGTCTGACCCGCCTTCCCCTCGAACTCACCACTGCGATACACACTTTTAATACCGCCGTCAAGAATCTTGTCCAGCTCCTTAAGACCGGGCACCCGTTCGAATGTGGTTTCCGGACAGAAAATCACCAGTGATGATGCCGCAACATCGGTCGACCCTGCGGTTTCAAACTGTAATTGCATAAATCATCCCTTTATAGTGTAATTGAAACATTGCATGTATGAAGCATCTTTTAACAGAGAATACGGGCTTTGATCGGGAGAAACAAGGCTTTTTTGGCAATGAAATGATTACGAAACCGGAGGTCGGGATAGTGACTATTTACTCCGGCGTATGGGCTGATCGATATTGGCCAGGCGCGCTTTGATTTTCTCGTCGATATTCAGAATCCGCGACTTGTCGAAAAATTCCAAATCATCGAGCATATTGACTTCGGACAACTCTTCGATCACCGCGACGATTTTGCGGACGGCAATATCGAAAACGTCAAGTTCGCGAGGCAACATGGCGGCGATGGCATCGCTGTCCTTGGTATTCAGCGACATGCGCAAAATCTGGGAATGCCCGGAAATTTCCATCGCGGCATTGTTGATATAGTGCGCCAGCGTCGACGTCGCCACCTGCTTGGCCTCGAGAATACCGCGCTCGCGCTCCTCGTTCAACAGGCGGCTGGTTAATTCCTGACGTTCCTGGAACAGGCGCTGGAGTGACATGTAGGTGCAAAAGATTTCCTTGTTGGCCCGCGAAAGAATAACCTCGAAATCCTCGACCTCGATATCGATGGTTTTGGCAAACGACAGCGAGTCCCGGATAATCGCGCCGGAAATATCCCCCAGTTGTTGCTCGTTCACCCCGAGTCGCTTGGCCATGAAGGTAATCTTGGTGATTTTTTCCTCGTAATCGGGATTGTCGTCGTCCATGATTACGTCGCGACCGAGCACCACGGCCAGGCGAACGATTTCGTCGAGGCTTTTATGGGCCTGTTTGCCGTGAATGTGATGATTGCCGATCGCGGACGCCAGATGTTCCGGCAAACTCCATTTCTGGGCAATCAACTGCCCGACCTCTTCATGAGTGATGCCGAATTCTTGCTTTTCCGCCTGAAGCAAACTGCCGGACTGCCGGGCATTGCGAATCACATCCCGATACTCATTGAGATAATGATCCAGAAAATACAGTAGCCCGATATCGAGTAGCAATCCGCAGGTAAAGGCATCCTCAGGAGCCGGGTATTCGCAGGCCACCGCCAGTTTACGGCAGGTCATGGCGGTCGTCACGAAATTCCCGTACAACGCGTTGATATCTATTTCCAGATCATTCTGAAGGCGGCCGGCATTGAACAGCGACGCCGACAGCGCCAGGCATTTGACCGTGGTCACTCCCATAACCATAATCGCCTGATGAATGCTGTTGACACGATGGGTCAGCCCGTAAAACGAGGAGTTCGCAATCTTCAGCAATCGCCCGGTCAGGGCCGGATCACGCCGAATGATATCGGCCAGCGCATCGAAACTGACGTCGTCCTTGCCGACCGATTCCAGTATTTCCAGAACCGCATCCGGCAACGCCAGCAAATCATTGCTTCGCGCGATTTGACCCCGAATATCAGGCATATTCAATGTTTTGGTTGTAGGCATACTCTGCCTTATTAATCGGCAAAATCGCTCGAAATCTGAGATGGACTAACTGCTTATGGATGTCTTTTTGAGACGGGTGATGACGTCGGACAACTGCTCGAGACGAAACGGCTTGTGTAAAACGTAATCGATACCCGAATCCGCCAACTGCCGTTCCTCCAGTTCCACCCCCCAGCCGGTAATCAAAATGATCGGCGCGCCCGGAGAAACCGCCTTGATATCTCGCGAAAGCTCCAGACCGTTCATCTCCGGCATGGCATAATCCACAATGACCATATCGGGATGATGTTCTTTAAACAGGGTGACGCCCTTTCGGCTGTCGCGGGTGGTCACGATCGTGTACCCGAGCGACTGGCACATCGCCGCCAACAAATCGAGAATCACCACCTGATCGTCAACCGCCAGAATGGTCAACGGCCGCTCCGCCGATTTCTCATGGTCGACCGTTTCTCCAACCGTAGTCAGCGGCAATCGGAACGAGTAGTACGACGGCACTTTGGAGTATCGGTCGACGGCCGCTTCGCCGTGAAAAGCCTGCAGGAGTTTCAACAGCGACGCATCCGTCACCTGTCCGGCCAACTGCTCCGGCGAAAGATATCGTCCGAAACGCGCCACCGGCTCCACCGGCGGGAAATTTTTGCGATGCCGCGAAATGTCAAGATAAAGACGGTTCTCACCGGTGTACGTGCTAATGGTGATAATCTCATCCTCGCTGACGCTCGCGGTAAACGTTTGGCACGCCTCGTTCAGCAATGCGGTCAGGCTGTCACGGTCCATATCGCCGTCGGGAATCTCACCCAATACCAGGTTGACTTCAAAAGGCCGCCCGCCGATCATGTGCAGGTTACCGGAAATGCTGTTCTTGTCGAACATCGCCCGCACCACGTCGTTGAGATTCGACGATTGCTCCCGCGCCACGGCGCCGGCGTCGATCCCGGCAGTGATTCCGCGAAATCGTTTCGCCATTTGCTCGGTGGTTTTGAGTACCGCCGCCAATGCTCCGCTTGCTTCGCCGGGAAGATTGGGCTCGCGCTCGGCCAGCTGGCAATATCCGGCAATGGCCGACAAATCGTTGTTCAATTCATTCACCAACTGCTCGGGAATAACCAGCGGCGACGCGGTCGCGTCGCCCGAGGCCCGGTCGACCACGGCCAGCAGTTCGATACGAAGATTCAGCAGACCGACCAGCACCGTCAGCAACCGGTGACGATCCTGATGATCGCCCGCCTGGTCGCCGAATCCGAACCGGGTGAGTATATACTCGGTCCGATCGTTGAATATGATCGGGTAGTCGCCCTGCGACGACGGCCGCTCCCGTTCGCCGAACAGCCTGCGCAAAGCGATACGATTTTCCTCATCGTACTGCGCGAGATTTTCCTCAACGGCGGAAACCGTCGCAAGGGCCTCCGGTATTCGCAGAATCGCCGCCTTGCCGGTTGTTCCCTCACCCATCCCGAGAGAAATCTCACCGATGGTGCCATCAGTTCCGGCGGACCGAATCCCCTTGAACCGCCCGTTATCGCGACGGTACAGCAGTAAAACGTCATCGTCGGTGCAAACCTCGGTGACATTCGCAAAGAACGTCGCGATATCGTCGGCGGGACGATCGAGCGCAATCGACATTTTTAGAACGTCGGTTATGGCTTCGAAACCCCGTTTGTGCGCCGTACTCATCCCCCGGACACTGATCCCCTCGATAATGATCGCCGCGACCGAGGCCATCGTTTCGACCAGCCGCAAATCCTCCTGATGCAGTGTAATCGCACCGGTGTTTTTGCGAAGCAGAATGGCGTTGCCGCCATCGCCCACCGGACAAAACACCGAGGACCGCGCGATAAAACCATTGCCGTCGTCGTCGACACCCTCCTGATTGAGAATAACCGCCTTGTGCTTGTTGATCGCTCCGATCAGAGCGGTCTTGAAATTCTCCGAAAAATCGGCGCGCGCCCGGGTGCCCCCATGCACCGTCAACCGTCCGTTGACCAATCCCAGCAACCAGACCTCGTCGGCCTCGGCCAGCCCCAGACAGCGCTCGGCGAACGCCGACGGCGAAAGCATACTGCCGGTGTCTTCCAGCATCCGGTGCAAGCGACGTGAAAATTCCTGCCACTGCCGATTGCGCTGGGCAAGTTCGTTATCCTTGCGCTTGAGTTCGCGCGTCAGGCGCGACACTTCGATTTTCTGCACCAGCCACTCCGCAATCGGCGCGGTTATTTGCATGTATTCCCGCGTGTACCGCTTCTCTTCCGTCGAGAAAAACAGCATCGCCCCCACTGCCCGGGTGCCCGATTTCAACGGCGTCACCAGAATGGAACGATAGTTCGACGCCGCCAGCTGGGCCTTCCCCCCGAGACTGCGGAAATCGCCGGTAATCATCGCGGTATCATCTTCGATTGATTGGCTGACGATATTATGTCCGTACGGATAGTACTCCAGCAGGGCGATCTCTTCTTTTTTCAATCCCACCGCCGTCGCCAGGACGAAAGTTCTTTTGTCGCGATTGAATAAAAACACCGCGCCGGCCTGTTCGTCGAGTCCCGCCAGAAGGCCTTTCAGCACCCGCTCCAACAGTTCCATCATCGGATACGGGTACCGACTTTCCTGTTGCAGAGAATCGAGCAGTTTCAATTTTTCGAGATGGTTGGCGACTTCCACGTCGCGATCACCCCAGAAATTGAAATACACGATCAGCCCTGTCACGAACAGAACCGCCCCGGTCGCGAGCAGAACGAATTCGAACACGTCGATATACGGATACACTCCGTGTAAAAACCAGATCGCATATCCCGGCAAAGCCTGAATAAGATTGACCAGCGACGATGCGATCACGAATCCCGATCCGGCATACAGCAGGCCGCGCCCGCCCGCCTCACGCGTTATTGAAATCTTCAGGCGATACAGCGCGAAAATCGCGAGAATCGTCACGATCAAAGTATACGCAATGGCAAGAATCAATTGCATCATGTTTGTTCCACCGGTTCGCCGTGCAGGGTCCAGCTATCTGCAGTAATAACGTTGACCTTCCGTATGGTTCCAATATATTCCGGCCCGGCTTTAAAAAGCAAGGTCTTATTTCCTTCGGTTTTACCTTTTAACACGGTGTGATCCCGGCGGGAAACCCCGTCGACCAACACTTCGCGCACCCGTCCGACCTCCTCCTGGTTCTTTTCATGCGAGACGGATTTCTGCAGTTCGATCAATTCGGTCAGGCGACGGATTTTCTCCGGCTCGGCGACGTCGTCGATCAGGCCTGCCGCCGAAGTTCCCTCACGCACCGAATAGCGAAACATGAACGATGAATCATAGCGAATCTCACGCACCGCATCCAGCGTCATCCGGAATTCTTCCTCGGTCTCCGACGGAAACCCGACGATCAGATCGGCCGTGATCGAAATATTTGGAACCGCCTCACGAAGTTTGCGCACGCGGTCATGATAATGCGCAAACGTATACCCTCTCCCCATCTTCTTGAGAATCCGATCCGAACCGGACTGCAGAGGCAGATGAAAATGCGTCATCATTTTCGGCTCCGACGCCAGCACGTCGATCAATTTGTCCGACAAATCCTTGGGATGCGAGGTCATGAACCGTATCCGGCGAATGTCGGTTTGACTGGCGACCGCCCCAAGCAAATCGGCGAAATCCGAATCGCCGTCCCGATACGAGTTCACGTTTTGACCTAAAAGTGTCACTTCCAATACGCCGTCGGCCACGAAATCCCGCACCAGCCCGACAATCCGATTCACCGGGTAGGAACGCTCCCGCCCGCGCACGTACGGCACGATACAATACGTGCAGAAATTGTCGCACCCGCGCGATATGGTCACGAACGCACTGTACGGACTGTCGCGTTCCGGGACGATTCCGTCGATATGCTCATAGCCGAAATCGGTATGAATCGACGGCGTCGCCTCGCCGTTACTGAGATAACCCGGCAATTCATACAGCCGGTCGGTACCCAGCACGAAATCGACATACGGCGCGCGTTTCAGAATGTCATGGCCCATTCTCTGCGCCATACACCCGACCACCGCGATTCTGGCGGCAGTGCTACGTTTGATCGCGAGTAATTCCCCCAGCCGCCCGAACACGCGCTCTTCGGCCTTCTGCCGCACCGAACAGGTGTTGAGAATAATCAGGTCGGCCTCCTGTTCGGTCTCCACCGCCCGGTATCCGTGGGCGTTGAGAATCGCCGCCAGCACACCGGAATCGGCAAGATTCATCTGGCAACCGAACGTGACTATTTTATAGGTACCGTTTTGCAATCGTATTTTCTCCCCAAATCAATCGATTCATTCGGCTTCAGCGAGCGCATAATAACAGCGCCACT
>CAZVNK010000139.1:6465-7277 GCA_964628115.1 uncultured Ignavibacteriaceae bacterium
ATCATCTCACTTCTCATCAGCCAGTATAATACCTACGCAAAAGGCGGAAAACAATGAATATAATTTTGGGCGCAAATTACTGCACATTCCACTAAACGAATCGTCCATCGAGTAACAACATCAAAAAGGCGGGAAGAAATCGAGTTCGAACATGTATAATAAACATGAAATATGTGATTGACCATGATAATTGGTTATGCTATGTTTTGTTGCCATCTGCTTAATTCAGTGTTGCCATAAATAATACGTTAAAACAATTCAACCCAGGGAGGTATGATGAAGTATGCAGTGTATCTACTGCTGGGCGTAATATGTCTGTCGGGATTGCCGGCTGTGTCGGATATTACCGTCCCGCAAAAAGACATCACCGCCGACTGTCGGGTCGAGCCGGAACCGGAACTCGGCAAAGAGTTTACCGTAACGATTACGTTTACGATAAACGAAGAGACCTATTATATGGATCACCCCAAAGCCGGGGCGCTGGCCAGAATCGGAATGTTTCCCAAACAGGAATATCTCGGTGGAGATACGGCGATTTTCGATAAAATCCAGGCGGGACAGGAGATGCAACTGAGCGCCACCTATCGCGCCGTGAATCCGGGTAAATTAGGTATAGGATTTAGACTTTATACATATGGTGAAGTCGATATAAACAATAGGCCTATGAATAACACAATAACACCAAAAGCATATAAATCCTACTTCCTCCCTTCCCCGGATTCATTACCAAAAACATTGGTGCTAGATTCGGCAGGGAAGGTAATAATAACAGTGGTGGCGGGTGATTCCGACTCAACGATTCCCAAGCCCAA
>CAZVNK010000140.1:0-7265 GCA_964628115.1 uncultured Ignavibacteriaceae bacterium
AAAAAGTCATTGCGAGGAGTTCGAGATTTATCGAGAACGACGCGGCAATCTCCAAAAGCATGAAACATAATGTAATGAGATCGCCACGCTGTATCCGCCGTAAGGCGGATTTGCTCGCGATGACATATTCCCGGCTTTTTCAACATGCCCAAAGGCTGAGCCACCGGGGCATTATTTGATTTTGTATGAAGCCGTTTTTGACTCGGGTGAGTCTTTGGCCTGTCACTCTGCAATGACCCTCGGAATACCGGAAGGCAGGCGAACCAGCATCTCGTAGTTTACCAGGTTGGCCATATCACTGAATGAGCCAACCGTTATCCGTGCATTGTTTTGCTTCCCGATGATAACCACTTCATCCCCGGATTCCACTGAGGGAATTGAAGTGACATCGACGAGCATCATGCTCATGTTTACGAGTCCGATTACATTTGCCCGCTTTCCACGAATCAGGACTTTACCAAAGTTGCTCAAACTGCGACGAAACCCGTGGGAATACCCCACCGGAACAGTGGCGACCCTCTGCGTTCGCAGTGTGATATACGAAGTTCCATATCCCACGAACTGCCCGGCCTCGACCGGAGCGACGTGCATAACTTTGCTACTCCATCTTAGCACACGTCGAAGCGGGTCGATATATTGCTTTTTGTTTTTGGCATCGCTTTGCAACAGGTATTGCATTTCCGTCTCTTTGCTCGGCCAGAATCCAAATTGGGCAATCCCGATTCTAACCATATCCATTCGCGTTTCCGGGTAAGACAGGGCCGCCGCCGAAGCGGCCGTGTGGAGGATGGGAACCTTCAAACCCAATTCACTAATCTTCCGGCACATCCGCTTGAAATTCGATATCTGGTCCTGGATTCTCTTGTAATTGGCAATACTCTCGGCTCCCGCAAAATGCGTACAGACCCCTTCGACTTTAAAGCAATTCGGATTGCTTAGAATCAGCTTGCCGGCCAAGTCCAGGTCGGTATCATGCAAACCGGTTCGATTCATTCCCGTCTCCAACTCCAGGTGAATCCTTGCCGGAATACCGATTCGTTGTGCCAGTTTGAGAGCCTCATTCAGGCGCGATGTGTCGAAAATATAGAAGGAAATTTCATTCTTGATAGCCCACTCAAGCCCATCGGTATCAATGAAACCCGTTATCATGATTTGAGTATCAGGATTCGTCCGGCAATTTTCTATCTGATATGCCTCATCCGCCTCAAAGACCGTGAAATGCCTGATTCCACAAGCTTCAGCCAGAGGAACGAAAGAGCTTATGCCATGACCATAGGCATTACCCTTAACGACAGACGAAATCACAACATTTTTGCCGATTTCATGGCGTAGAAAGCGGAGATTTTTCGTTAGTGCCGATTTGCTGAGTTCAATAACGGATGAATCAAACATGGTCACCATCAATCAGTTGCCGAATTATCAGATCAAATATAGTAATTCCGTGTTCAATCAATTCTTCAGGGAAATCGTAATCCGGATGATGCAGGGAGGGGTGTTTTTCCCCGGCCCCAATACCAAAAAGCGCTCCGGGGTATGCCTTTGTGAAATGCCCAAAATCCTCAGACCATGCGAATGGAACCTCCCGTCGATGAAGCTTCAGGTTTGCCTTTCGCGCGGATTTCTCGATACAGTCAACAACCTTCGGATCATTGATGGTAGTGGGGAATGGCTCCACAATATCAACGGTCACTTCCAGCCCAAATACGTCGGCGGTACGGGTTGCGAAATCAGCGGCCCTTTCGGTGAGCGAATCAAGAACATCGTGGGAATGGGCTCTCAGGGTTATCATGACTTCGCCTTCTCCGGGAGATGTTCCAAAAGCGATCTCTCCCACTTTGGCATGTATGATGGTTATCTGTGCCGATTCGTGGAGGGCGGTATGGAATTGAGGGATTGAACTTAGCCCCGGTATCAGTTGTGCCACTGCCAAAGCCGGACTTGTGCCTGCTTCCGGTTCTCCGGCATGCGATGTTTTACCCTTGAGTTTAATACTCATTCCGACTGACGTCGAGGCGAAGACGCCTTTCCTGACAATGATCCGCCCAAGTTCAAATCCCGGCAGATTATGAAGGGCGAGGATATAGTCGGGATTCAATCGTCTGAATTTTTCGTCATCCAACACACGTCCGGCTCCCTGTCCGGTTTCCTCGGCGGGTTGATAAAGCAGGACTACCGAACCTTTTCGGGGCCGTTGCTCGTAGAGTTTTTGCGCCAACCCGGATACAATTGCCATATGACCATCATGCCCGCATTTATGCGACACGCCTTTAATTTCGGAACGGTGGGGAATATTCAATGATTCCTGAATCGGGAGCGCATCCAGTTCACAGCGGACCACGACCGTCGCCCCGTTATCATTGCCGTTATAGACGGCCGCAATACCGTGCCCCCCAATTCCGGTAATGATTTCATCAGGTTGCCATGGTTGGAGAAATGATACTATCGTTTTAGAAGTATTTTCCTCATTGTCTGACAGGTCCGGAAAACGATGCAGTAATTTTCTCAGTTCAGAGAGTTTCATGATCGGGAGTGTTCATCCTCATAAGCTTCTATACTATCTTCAAACATGCCTTACCATTTATTTCGTGTTTCAGGCTCATACCTTTAGAATTGAATCAAATAAAAGAAAGAACAACCCAAAGAAATAACCTCATTCATGGTATATATAATTGTTTTGCAAAAAATAGACGATTTTGGGGGTTTGTCAATCGTTTATCGGATCAGGTCGTTTGGTTGCCGCAAAATAAAATATCCATGTTCAAACATGGAGTTCCAATTTATAGTGGGGCAATATCACTCTCCCCGGACTTTTGTCGAGTTTCAGCTTTCCGATCCAATCGTGCTATTCCATGACCGGCGTAAGCCGTAGGGAAAAAATCAGGTATAGGGGATAGATCTCTCAGACGAGAGTCTTTTCAACAGACTTTTTTTTCATAATATGGTAATTACCACCTTTCCTCGTGTGTGCCCTTTTTCAACGTAGCTAATCGCCTGTGGGGTCTCATCCAGAGAGTATTTCCTGTCTATAATGGGCACGACTTTGCCGGTTTCCAGGAACTCTTTCATGAAAACCAAATCTGCCTGATTCATATCGGCAATGAATGATACAACTCTTCTCCTCTTTATTTTCGCAATAATAGGATTGAAGATCAGCGATTGCAAGACGCCGGCAGTCGATGAGGAGCCGCCAACACCGACATAGGTCCCGGTTGCCTTCAGCGCCCGCAAGGGTTTGTTTATTGAGTAAAACGCGGCATTATCCATGATCAGATCGTACTGCTTACCGCTCACCCAGAAATCCTCTTTCGTATAATCGATCACGTGGTCCGCGCCAATAGACCGAACCATCTCAACGTTCTTTCCACTGCATACGCCGGTCACGTGCGCTCCCAGGGCCTTGGCGATTTGTACCGCAAACGTGCCCACACCTCCCGACGCGCCGTTAATTAAAACCTGTTGTCCTTCTTGTATTCGTCCATGATCCCGAATGGCCTGCAATGCAGTCAGTCCTGCGACCGGTACGGTCGCCGCCTGTTCATAAGTCAGATTTGTCGGCTTCAAAGCCACATTGTCCTCGCGAATACATGCGTATTCTGCAAAGCCTCCAATGCTCGATCCAAAGACTTCATCACCAACCTTAAATTGAGTCACATTTTTACCAATAGCCTCAATCCGACCGGCCATGTCGGCTCCGAGTATCTGGTGTTTCGGTTTCAGAAGTCCGAAGCCCATGAGACGCACCAGGAACGGTTCGCCACGCAGAATGTGCCAGTCAAACGGATTCACAGACGCGGCACACACCTTGAGAAGCAATTGATTGTCTTTTGGAACGGGTTTATCGATCTCTCTCAACTCAAGAACATCCGCGGACCCGTAAGTGTTGCGGGAAATTGCTTTCATCGGGCACCTCCATTGAGACTGAAAATATTGCGGCTATGATGCCTTATTTACGAATTGATTAATATAATGTTTTGTTTAAAAGATGCCGGATAGCGCAACCTCCGAGCGATTTTATTGACCATCTTACTAACCGGCATATCTCTTGAAAGTACGCGCCACTATTATGTTAATCTTGCGAAGTGTTGCTTAGATATCAAAATCTATGAAAGGTATTGTTTGAAGTCAATGGGGGATGTTGCAATTGGATGGAGAGGTTATGGATTCTATTCAATTGTAGACAAATAGCTGATCCCGACTTACTGCTGAAGTTTTTCTATTTGATTGATGTCTCTCTTGTGCTTCGTATCCATTGCCAATTTGACCACTTTTGTTAAAAATAACCCCCACTGTTCATTTAATACTCGAAAACCAAAAAGCAGAGACTCACTAAGGGGGTGGGCCACCCAGTCTATTGGGCTACGAAGTGGTTATCGACACATCCAGCTGATAGTCGATTCTTCACAGTGTGATATTCTTAATAACGTCTCCAAATACTAATTCTATGAATTCATATCTTCCATTTTGTTTACAATGTTCTTTAAAGCAATGAAGCAATAGCTTTTGACTATTTGGTGTTTTCATGCCTGATTCTTTAATTAAAAATAAGTGTAGATCAGTAACAAATTTTAGGTATTGTAATGCTGTAAATGTTTCCGGCTCAAAATCAATTGATTCACCAAATCCATTTAGTATATCAAACAATCCAACATTATTTATTCCCTTATTAGTTGGAGTTTCAAATAAATCTTCGGCTATATCACCGATACGATAAGTGAACCAATTTCGCATTTTGCTATGATAGCCAGTTTCATCCTTATACAATTCAAAGATTGAATCACTATTATTAAATTCGCTTTTCAGAAAGACTTTATAAAACCACATTGCAGTTGATTCATGTTCTCCGCCCCTAAGTCTAACCTCGCCGACTTCAAGCAGGCCTTTATCGAAATTACACCAAAGGCTTTTTCTGACCGATTTTCCATCTTGCCCATTAATAGAAATGTTAAAGGAACCTTTTTGGTTTAATGATAAATATGATAACATAGAAAAAAATATAGAATAATATTCGTTTTGAATACGTTGAGCAGTTGAAGCAGAAAACTCCCTTGTATGTTGTGCGGTGAGGAACCATTGCCAAGCATTAATCATCTCAAGAAAACTAATCGCATACATTACCTTAG
This sequence comes from uncultured Ignavibacteriaceae bacterium, assembly GCA_964628115.1. Lineage (GTDB taxonomy): Bacteria > Zixibacteria > MSB-5A5 > GN15 > PGXB01 > JAFGAL01. The sequence continues at coordinate 5,121 of CAZVNK010000140.1, forward strand.
CATAGTCATGAAGTAATTCAGCCTTTACATTGTTTTCTCCAACAGTGAGTTTAAGTTTTTCAATAAAGCAATATAGTGTATCATTTTGACCGTCAGCATACCCATCAACGGTACAAAAAAGGCTTAACATTTCTTTTTTTGAAAGAGCATTAAACCGACTATTGGTTGAAGATTTAGACATTTTTAAACGCCTCTTTTTTGGCTCGAGTCAAATAGTAAGATAAACGGATTGATAAATGCCTTTAAAATTCGTCCAATGATTTTTAACCTCTTCGAGCTTACGAGTAATGGGCCGAGTGGAACTCACCCTCAGGGTGGGTTTCTTGTTGACCATCATACTAACCGGCATTTTTCCTGAAAACACGCGCTACTATTTTATTGGTCTTGCGAGATGCTACCTAGACATCAAAATCTATGAAATGTATTTCTTGATGTCAATAGGAAATGCTGTAACGGCGAGGTGAGATTCAGATATTTCCGAGTATAAAGACCAGTATAAAAAAGCATGTGAGACGAGTATAGAACTCTATTGGGATTCAACGACTTCAATAAAAAAAAGCGGCCCCAGTATCACTCTCCCCAAACTTTTGTGGTGTTCGTTTTCCCTTTGAAAACGGGTTACTTTTCAAACACCGGAACACGATGGAAGACAATGAAGTGGACTGTCTGACAAGCCAGGGGGGTGTTTCAGCATGTGTGTAGATAGCGGTCAATGAACTGCATACCATACCCTAACCACTTCTTGTGGCGAGCGAATCTGCTTGGAGAGTCAGGGAATGTCTCGTCCATCGCGACAGTCCAAAGCCCCATATAGACATAGAAGGCGGCCCGAAACAGATCGATTGCCGCCAATTGACTGTCACTGACGGAACGAAACGTGGAATATCCCTTCAGAAAGAATTCCCAGTACTGAGCATAGGCAGGATCATCCCAACAATGTTCTAAGGCAATGGCCACGTCATACACGTAATAGCCAAAACCGGAGCCATCGAAATCGATTATCTGAGCTTCACCTTTCCAGAATAGCACGTTCGCATCGATACCGCAGTCACCATGTATCAATCCGTAAACACTCGGTGTTTTGCCCCAATCGTTCATGAGTAGCTTCGTCTTGCGTGCTATTATCGAGTACACCTCTTTGTGTCGAGGCGGCAATAGATCCCATGCCGCACTGTTAGGAATACCTGCACCGGCATCATCGCAAAAGAGGCCATCATAGTCAAAACGTCGCTTTACGAGATCATTAGGGGCGCGCCATTGCTCGGCTTGATTGTGTAATTGCGCCATGGCCCTTCCTTGTGCCAGGAAGTGGTGGGGGCGCACATGCTTCGTGATACGTCTTCCTTTCAGCCATCGGAGCAGGGTGCAAACACGTTCTCCTGGTATCCCCGGAACTTCAACCTTTACGATGAACTTGCCGTCAAGGGCGGGGACAGGCTCCGGCACCGACAACCCAGTGTCGCTACGTATGGCAATGAGCCAGTCCATCTCGAGTTTAATCGCATCGATCTTCTGCTCACGGCTGTCATGAATGCGCAATAAGTATTGCCCGGGCACGAATGGGTCGATCTCCTCTCCCTGAGAGTCTTTCGTTTTACTATCCACACGGAACAGCATGTTGCCGGCAAACAACAGGAAGTCAAGGGTGGCATGATCGAGGCCATACAGAATAAGGGCTTCTCTGGCCAGTCTCCTGAATCTTCGGATCTTGCCTAGACGTGTCAATTCACTCAGTGGTTTCACATGTCCGCCCGAAGTAGATCTTCTCTTCAAACCCACGCTACGGGGTTTGTTGAAAAAGCCGGAAATATGTCATCGCGAGCGAATCCGCCAAACGGCGGATGAAGCGCGGCGATCTCATTACATTATGTTTCATGCTTTGGGAGATTGCCGCGTCGTTCTCGCTAAATCTCGAACTCCTCGCAATGACTGTTTCAACAAGCCGTACGGGTTGGGTTGCTGTTTCCATACGAAATAAACGCGGAGTCACTTCCGACTTTAATTAATATGTCGTTTTTTGTCTATCCTTCGCTTGATACAAAATAACCCCACCAACCGGCGGGGTCAAATAAAAAAGCGGGCTCTACGAGACGACTTCCACAACTGGATAATCGAATATTCTGCGGCTTGGGATACCATTTAAGC
>CAZVNK010000141.1:0-2034 GCA_964628115.1 uncultured Ignavibacteriaceae bacterium
GACAACTACAACAGCATGGACGATGAACTCTCGGTGAAAGCGTATTACAAATTGTCCGATCAGGTTCAGCTTCAGCTTCGGTTCTGTCGCAATTATCCCAATGACGACGACAAGGATGTCAACGATAGTGGTCAGATCAGCTGGTCCGAGGATCGGGTGAAGATGACCCGGTTTATGACTGAAATTAACGTGAAGTTTTGAACCAGAGACGTGTTTGTGTGATGATGATTGATAATCATGCCAACATATTCGAATTGAAAGCATAGGACAGGCATGAGTTTGGAACTGATTATACTGTTAGCGATGCTGGCGATGTTCGCCCTCGGAGTGTTCGCCTTCAAACTGCCCGCCGGCGTGTCGTTGATGCTGGCGGCGGTGGTCGGCGCCCTGGTGGGGGGTGAGGGGATCCCGGTTCGTCATTTGGTGGAGGGGGGATTCGGTTTTCTGGAGGCGATTTTGATCATTGCCACGGCGATGATATTCATGAAGGTGGTGAACGCCACCGGCGCCCTCGGGACTATCAGTTACGGAATGATCAAATCGCTGTATCGCTGGCCGACCTTGTTAATGATCGTTATCGTAATCTTCGTCATGTTTCCGGGGATGCTGACCGGCTTGTCGTCGGCATGCATACTTACCACGGGAGCACTGGTTGTGCCGGGACTATTGGCAATGGGCATGTCCCGTTTGGCGGTCGGTTCGCTTATCGCCATGGCCGCGGTCTTCGGCGAGGTTGCTCCGCCGATCTGCATCCCCGTGATGCTCATTGGAGGCGGCGTGGATATGCCGTATATCGGCTTTGGCAAACCGTTGTTTGTCGCCGCCTTTCCGGTTGCCATATTTACCGCGGTGTACTATCGCGTTCGCTATTTGAATTCCTTCGACATCAAGCAAGTGCTACCCCGGCTCAGCAAGCCGGTTTACGATCGCCACGGTATCAAACTGTTCATTCCGCTGGTGTTCGTGATCGGGTATTTGGTGCTGGAGCAGACCCTGCCGCAGTACATGCCGCATCTGGGCGTGCCGTTGATTTTCGTGATCGGCGCATTGCTCGGGTTCGGAACCGGGGAGAAGTTCGATTTTCTCAAGGTTTCGCGGGCGGCGCTTCGCGACGCCATGCCGGTGATGGCGATTCTGGTCGGCGTGGGGATGTTTTTGCAGATTCTCACCCTGACCGGCGTGCGCGGCTATCTGGCCACCAGCGCCCTGTTTTTACCGGAGGAATTGAAATACCTGGCGGCGGTGATCATGCCGTTCTTCGGTTCGGCGTACGCCTCGGCGTCGGTAATCGGCGTCCCGCTGGTATACGTGTTTATCGGCAAGAACGCCATCGTTATCACGGCCGCTTTGGCCCTCATGGCGGCGATGGGCGATTTGATGCCGCCACCGTCACTGCTCTGCGCCTACGCCGGGCAGATGGTCGGTGAGAAGAATCATTTTAAAATCCTGCGAAGCAGTCTGGTTCCGATCGGTGCGGCGATGGTGGTCGGGGTGATGATCATCCTGTATGCCGAGGAACTTGCGGCACTGTTTTTCTGACGCCGAATGGAGATAATGACATGCTCTATTGGATATACGTATTGATAACGGTTTTCCTGACGACGCTGATCGTTATGGAATTGTTTACGGAAAAAAGATGGAAACAGCAAATCGCGCTGGCCATGTTGTTGTTGCCGTTTGTGCTGAGAATTTTGCAGATAAAATGAGACTGACGTTATGCAGAAACATCATATAACAGCGATCATTATTCTCATCGTCTTTGCCGTTGCGGCCGGTTTGGCGGCAGTCGAGTTTTTGGCATTGATGACGCCGGACGTGCTTCATCCCGCCGAGACTCTGACCCGAACCGGATGGCTGAGCGATTATTTCGATGGAATCAAGGACACCGGAGGCGACACAAGAATTTATTTCTTCGAAAGCGGCGAGCCGGGTGCAACCGTTCTGTTACTGGGCGGAACACACCCCAACGAACCGGCCGCATTCGTGGCCGCCACGGTTGTTTTGGAAAACATCAAGGTTACCAGGGGCCGGGTT
>CAZVNK010000141.1:2044-7247 GCA_964628115.1 uncultured Ignavibacteriaceae bacterium
AGTCATGCCGCAGGCATGCGCCAGCGGTTTTACATGCACTGATCCCTTTGAGGCTTATCCACAGTTTTACACGATTGAAGGAAAATCCGGCCCCCGTAAATTCCGTTTCGGTTCACGGGTCAGCAGTCCGCTCGACCAATGGCCCGATCCACTGGTGTATTCGCATTATCCCTCGGGACAACAATTGTCGGGATTCGAAACCCGGAATCTCAATCGTTCCTATCCCGGACGGCCGGACGGCACGTTCTCGGAGCAGGTCGCGTACGCCATCATACAACTGATCAAACAGGAGCAGGTGGACGTGGCGTTCGATTTGCATGAGGCCGCGCCGGAAATCCCGATTATCAACGCCATCGTATACCATGAGAAGTGCGAGGATATCGCGCTGAGCGCGGTGTTGAATCTGGAGATGGAGGGCATGCGTTATTCGCCCGAATTGTCGCCGGCGAATTTCCATGGCTTAAGCCATCGCGAATGGGGCGACAACACGCAGGTTCTGCCGTTTCTCATGGAAACCAGCAACATTATCCAGGGCCGCCTGCGTGGCCGAACCGATGTGGCGTTGATTCTGGAGGGCAACAGCATTCGTTACAAGCAGGCGCTGGAATCCGGCGCGTTGCGGATCGATTACGACCCCGAGGGTCAGCCACTTGAAATGCGGGTGGGGCGACATGTGCAGGGATTTATCGAAATCCTTAATGCCTACAACGAATATTATGAAGATAACGCCGTGATAATTGATAATTTACCCACATATACCGAAATATTGAAAAAGGGGATTGGTTACTACTTGAACTAACGAAACAAGAAGGAGCATATAATGCGTGTATGCACGAAAATTGTCGGTGTTTTATTCGTTTTCGCTTTACTCTTCATCTCCGCCCAGGCGGGTGACGAAGAAGCGGTTGCCAAATTCGAACAACCCATTCTGATCTCATCGGCGGGACAAAGCGCCGACATGAAACTGATCGGAATGCTCGCCAAAAGACAAAAACTCGACGCAAAAACGGTCAACATGGCCCAGGGTTCCGATCTGGACGGCGGGAAAACCCTGCTTGTCGGCCCGGGAATCAGTGGCAGGGGATTGGGTGCGGCCGGAGTCAGCCAGAAAGAGGAAATGGAACGGGTCGAAAAACTCGTGGCGGCGGCACAGGAAAAGAAAATCCCGATCGTGATGATTCATATCGGCGGCAATGCCCGCCGGAAGGGTCAGTCCGACGCCTTTAACCAATTGTCGGCGGAAGCATCGGTACGGATGATCGTTGTCAAGCAGGTTGACGAGGACGGATTTTTCTCGGATATCGCCAAGGAAAAGAAAATCCCGATCACGCTGGTCGAAAAGATCGCCGAAGTTGCCACTCCGCTCGGTGAGTTGTTTTAACGTGAATGAAGGCCGGCCGGTCGGTTGAGAAAATCGCCGGCGGATAAACAGATATTGGAACGGGGTTATATATGTCAAAGCCTTTGATGCGTGAATTTGTGGTGATGGCGACAATCATGGTCGTCATGGCAGGATTGATTCTCCCGGGGACGGCGTCGGCGCAAACACCCGAACGGGAACCGGTCGTCGGTACTCAGGGGATGGCGGCAACGGCGCATCCGCTGGCTTCCGAGGCGGCAATGGCGATATTGAAGCAGGGCGGCAACGCGGTTGACGCGGCAGTGGCCGCGGCGTTCGCTATCGGTGTGGTCGAACCGGACGGCTCCGGTCTGGGCGGTGGCGGCGGCATGGTCATTTATCTCAACGACACCCGGAAATCATACTACATCAATTATTACCATCAGGCGCCGATGCAGATCGAGCAGATTTCCTACGACACCGAAGAGGACCGTCACTCCGCCAAGGCGGTGCTGGTTCCCGGAACGGTGGCGGGACTGACCACCGCGCTTAAAAAATTCGGCACTCTGCCGCTCGCGACCGTTATGGAGCCGGCGATTCGTTATGCCGAAGAGGGATTCGCCATTGACGCAACGCTGGCGCAACTTCTTCTGGACAATACCGAGCTTCTTTCAAAGCATCCCGCAACGGCGGAGGTTTTCCTCGATGAGGGATTTCCGAAAATGGAGGGGGATTTGCTTCAACAGCCGGCTTTGGCCGCAACCTTGAAGCGCATCGCCGAAAAAGGCCGTGACGGTTTTTACACCGGCCCGACCGCGGAGACGCTGGTCAATGAAAATCGGGAATTGGGTGGCGTGCTGTCTCTCGATGATTTTCGTGATTATCAGGCGACCGTGACGGTGCCGCTGACCGGCACGTATCGCGGATATGATATTCTCACCGCCAACGCCCCGCAATCGGGAGTGGCGATTTTGCAGGCGCTGAACATGCTGGAAAACGAGAATATGGCGGCGATGGGGCATTATTCAGAGTCCGCGGCCACGTTGCATCTGATGGCGGAGACGTTTCGCCTCGTGTATGCCGATCGCTGGTCCTATCTCGGCGATCCGAATTTCAATTATATCCCGTTGATGGGAATGACGTCGAAGGCGTACGCCCGCGAACGGTTTGCGGATATCAATCGATTCAAGGCCGATCCGCACGATTATCGCGACACTCAGCCGGGCAATCCGGGGCGGTATGATACCAGGCAACGTCAACAGGAAGACATCCCCGACGTGAAGAGCGAGGACGAAGAGGTGTGGGACGACGGCGACGATGACGGCCAGTCATCGTACGACGAGTGGGGCGAGGACATTTTCGATAGCTGGGGTAGCAAGAAGACCAAAAAGAAATCGGGAGATAAGGCCAAAACGAAAAAGGCCTCCAAAGACAGTGTCGAGTTTTTCCCTGAAAACGAAGAGGAATTCGACGGACACACCACTCATCTGTCGATTATCGACAAGGATGGTAACTGTGTCGCCCTGACACAGACCCTCGGCACGTTTTTCGGATGCGGTATCACGTCCGCCGGAGTTCTCCTCAATTGCGGGATGTCGAATTATTCACGAACGTCCAACGCCAATCTGGTGGCTCCCGGCAAACAACCGCGAAGTTCGATCAGCCCAACGGTGGTGCTGAAGGACGACCGTCCTTTTATTGTCGTGGGTTCGCCCGGCGCCAGTCGCATTATCTGTGCGGTGACGGAGTTACTTGTCAATGTCATCGACTTCGGCATGAATGCCGAAGACGCCAACTGGGCACCGCGATTTTATTGTCAAAAATTCGATGATTACCTGTATATCGAAGGGGGTATTTCTGAGGATATTCAGGATAAACTTAAAAGAATGGGGCATACCATTCGCGCATATAACGGCCGCGACCTGTTTTTCGGCGGGGCGCAGTTGATATATGTCGACCCGGAAACGGGACGGTATATCGGATCGGCGGACAGGCGCCGGGGAGGAGTCGCAATCGGATATTGAACCTTTATGATCGGTAAAGACAGCGTATGACATATCTTCCATTTGTCCTTCTGCTGGCGGTACTCATTCTGCTGGTAGCGGAAAAACTCGTCGTTCATCGCGGAACACGTCGGATTGCGACGCGTATCCAGGTTAACGGTACGCGCGGCAAATCAAGCGTGGTTCGCTATATCGCGGCGGGTATGCGGGCATCGGGACGCACCACGTTCGCCAAAGTCACGGGAATTCGTCCCCTGTTGATATCTCCCGGGGGCAAGGCGACGATTATTCCCCGTCACGGTGGAGCGCGGGTACAGGAACAATTTCGAATCATACGCCGGGCCGCGCGCGCCGGCGCCGATTGCCTTACGCTGGAATGCATGTCGATCACCCCGGAACTGCAGAGGCTGGAAAGCCGTCATTTCCGACCGCAAATTTACGTCCTGACCGAAATCCGTGACGATCATCGGGAGAAACTGGGGGCGGATATCACCGAACAAATCGAGGCTATTTGTTCCGCCATTCCTGCCAACGCCGCCGTTGTTACCGGAGCGGGGCAACATCTGGCAACGGTCAAGCGGTACGCCGAAGCGCGCAACAGCAGAGTCGTGGTCATTCCCACGCCGGATGAACTTGATCAGGAAATTTTGCCCGACGGCGTTTTTGCCGAAAACATCGCCCTGGCCATGACGGCCTGCCGCCTGGCCGGAGCCGATGCCGACAAAGCCGCCCGGGGCATTCATGAAGAAACGCAACAGCATCGAACTCGTGCGATAGAAGTTGTCGCCGATGGGACTCAAGTCTTATTCATAAACGGTTTTGCTGTGAACGATGTCCCGTCGGCGCAAAGTTTTCTGGACAGCTGGCGACGGCGGTATCCCACGCTGAAGAACGTGGCTGTCATTTTCAACGCCCGGGCCGATCGGCCGCTTCGCACCAAAACATTCGCGGAGTGGTTCGGTCACCTGCCGAATTTACGGAAGTTGATTCTGGTCGGCGATCATGTCGGGTATGCGCGCCGGGCGATTCTGCGCAACGGCACCCCGGCGGAAAACGTCGTCGTCTGGTCCCGGCGGCGATTGCATCAAGCCCGGGAATTGCTCACGGCCATGTCATTGCGGGATGCACTGGTCGTGGGATTCGGCAATATCAGCGGCGACGGATTCAAGATCGTCGACGCCATGCACACGTGGACATAAGATATGTTGTTTGAGTACTTTTTCATCGGTTTGGTGGTCGGATTCATTTTTTATGAACTGACCAATGTCTCGCCGGGCGGGGTGATCGCCCCGGCCTATTTCGCGTTGTACGTGCACCAACCGGGAAAAATCATGATGACGGTCGTGATTGCGATGATGGTCTGGCTGATACTCAGGTACACCTCGGGATATCTGATTATTTACGGACGGCGGCGATTACTGCTGGCGCTATTGCTGGGATTTTGCGTCAAAGTCGCCGTCGAGAGATGGATACAGCCATTACCGTTTGTCATGCAACTTGATCTGCAATCGGTGGGATATATTATCCCCGGCCTGATCGCCAACGAGATGTCGCGACAGAAAGTCATCCCGACGCTGGCCGGCCTGGGGATTGTCACCATTCTCATTTATTTGATACTCCTGCTGATACGATAGGGAACGAATGAAACGCGCTTGTCTCATATACGGTTTGCTCACCGTTCTGGCGGTTGCCATCGGTCTTTTGACGGCGGTCGAGGTGCACTGGACGGAACTGGTGGAACGCGATTGCAGTCAGAAGATGATACAGGCGTCGCGTCTGGCGCGGGAATGGTTCCTGCGCGCGGACGAAATGTAACAGGTGCGGGGCAGTGCCGGAGTAGGCGGCGGTGATGTTGTCTAGC
>CAZVNK010000142.1:0-7236 GCA_964628115.1 uncultured Ignavibacteriaceae bacterium
AAACCGGATCCCAGGCTTCATACGCGGTGCCGCGATCGCCACCGAGGGCAAAGCTCGATTGCACCATCCAGGTGAAATGGACCGCTTGCGAGCCGCGCCAGTCAACCTGACGATCGTTACGACCGTTGTGCTGATAATCATAGGACGTTACCCCAACGGTCAAACCGGGGGACAATGACGCGCCGGACAAATCAAACCCGAGACTGCGGGTATCATTGTCGCGACTGGTGTTAACAAAATTGGTAATTCTTTCTGCGCCGGCCAGTTTTGCCACAGGGGCACTTCCGATTTTTACCCGGGCAATCTCTTTCTTATCGGCGGCGCTCATACCAAATGATGAAACAGCCAGAAAAGCGCACAGAATCAATGCGAGGATACAAATAGCCGATAATTTCCTCGTCATGTCTCAGCTCCTTTCAAGACAATTTGTAATAAGTTCCCAACATATACCCCGCGTTTGTCCGCATACGGATCAAACCAAGGTAGCACAATTGCAACGCCAAAACGTCGTTGCAAAACTTGCCGTTATTAAAAGCTTACATCACCTCCCTTCATAAACATAAATGGATGAATGTCTTACTTATCATTACATGTTTACAAAACAAAATTTTTCCCCGGCTTCGAACGTGCTTACAATACCAATATAAACATCCTGTTCCGTCAGTTACTCTTAAATGTTCTGGGTAATATTCCTATCGGTATCATGAAGCATCGCTTTGTAGGGCGGTGTAGAACCTACATTGCCGGTAAGTGAGGCTTGTAAATGGCCATTTTCAAGGCCGATGTTTCAATGCATCCAAAAAACTCAGTAGCATCCATAAAATATACGACTTTCTCGTAAAAGTCAAGAGCTTTAATACGGGTTTACGGATGAAAATAAAACAATAAAAAGGGCTGACCGGTTCCGGTCAGCCCTTAGTGTATTCAGTATGTCAATGACCATCAATCATTGGGAGGCGGATGCCGCTGACGGAAGAAATAATCCAGCAGATACAATCCGTCAAGCAGGTTGACCGCGGAGTCAACGTTCACGTCCGCGCTTCCTTCAACGACCGGCGGTTCGCCGTCCTTGTAAAGGAAATTGTAAATATACATGATGTCGGAAATGTCAAGTTCACTGTCGGAGTTGGCATCACCGCGAAGGAATTCAATGACATGGAAGTATACCAACACCGTCGTCTCGGCTCCGGTGGCGTCGCCGGCGGTGAAGTTCACCGGGAAGGTGACGTCCAGATCAGAGAAATTCGGCGTATACGAATAGGTGGCAAGGCCGTTGCCGGAATCGGTAAAGACGGCGCTGGCCGGGGTGTAGTCGGCCGAAATGGTGATCGTTTCACCTTCAGGATCCCACCATGACAGCAAGGTGACATTTTCCTCGTTGACAATGACCGGAATCGTATCGGGAAGCGAACTCAGCAGTCGCGGCGACTGATTCCCGGCTTCCGCAACGGTGATCACCACCGATTCGGTGTCGGCCAGGTTGGGATCGGCGCCGTCGGTGGCAATGAAGTCGATTTCATACACACCGGCCTGCAAATACGACGGAGTCCAGTTGAATATGGCGAAATTGTTGCCGTTATCCGAGAACGTCGCACCGGTCGGCAATGTCGATATGGTTATGGCGCTGGCCACGGGATCGACATCATCAACCAGAATACCGATTACCAGCGGGGTGCCCTCGACAATGGTTGTGTCATCGATCGCCATAATCTCCGGCGGCATATTTGCATCCTCGACATATATCCTGGTAGGAGACGTAAAATTGGTATCAGGATATTCGGCGTCTATAATGCAGAAACTCACATAATATGCTTGTTCCCGACTTTGAGTGTAATCCGGAACAAAAGTAAATACTGCTGATCCATTTCCTGAGTCAATAAAGGCCATATTCTCTATCAGATCATTCTCCGTAGTATCAAACTCAATTGATGGAATAGGCCCATCCTGATCGAAACCATATATATTTATGAGTAGAGAATCGCCTTCATCCATAGTAACATCCGTTGGTAATGTTGCAATATTGTATCGCGGCAAACGATTAAAGTTCTCCACCGTAATCACAACATCAATGGTATCCGTTAGGCCTTCGGGGTCTTCGGTATAGAACGTCACCGTATACTCACCGGCATCATCGTATGTCGTTGTCCAGCTAAACAATGCCAGATTGTCATTGAGATCATCGTCAATTAAGGCCGCTGATCCGGGAAGGTTTTCAGCCGTTATGGTATTGACATGACGATCCGGGTCATTCACAATAACGTTGAACTCGATCAGCAGATTCTCATCAACCGTCCTGTCTGCAATTTCCGTAAACTCCGGTTTCTGATTGCCGGCCTCTTCGAATGTCACCGTAACAATCAGCGTATCAACGGATTCACCATCGTCGGCCATCACATAGATATTGTATGTGCCGCTTTGATAAAACATCGGCATCAATACAATCAACCCGGCGCCGTTAGCGCTGTCGATAAACATCGTGTGCTCCGGAAGCGAGTCGATAGACAACGTCGGAATGGTGCCGTCGGGATCGAAAGACGTAATCCAGATAGCCGCCGTATCACCTTCCATAACCGGGTCCGGAGTGACCGGATTGACTATCGGGGTTTGATTGCCGGCCTCATAGACCTGAATCATAACCGTTTCCTTGCCGAAGTCGATTCCATCGAAAGCCCTGAAATCGATACCATAAAGTCCGGCCTGCACATAATTCGGCGTGAAACTGAACAATCCGGTTCCATCGCCATTGTCGGTCAGTGTTGCACCCTCGGGAATATGCGGATTCCCACGCAGGGACAGCACTGGAATTCCGCCGTCGGGATCGGTCGCCGTAACCGTGAACTCAAGCAATTCGCCTTCAAGAACGGTCTTCGGACCGATATATTCGACCACCGGCGCGCGGTTTTCCATCACGACGTTGATCGTCACCGGGTAGTTGATCGACAACTGCGGCGTTCCCTGATCGGTCGCGATAAAGGTCACCACGAACGATCCTACCTGAGATAAATCGGGATCGAATGTGAATGTCCCGGTATTGTCGCCGTTATCCACATACGAGGCGTTGGTCGGCACACCGATCGCCGTCATGGCCAGCAGGTTACCGGCAGTCGGATCGGTGTCGTCGGACGCGGTAACGTCGAAAACGAGTTGATCACCGATTTTGACACCATACGGCCCGATCGAATCGATCACCGGGGCTTGGTTGACATCGGTAATGTTGATCGTCATCGGGGCCGAACCGGTTGCGGGCGGGATTTCATTGTCGGTGGCAAAGAAGGTGATTGTCCGCGTTCCGGCATCATAATAATCGGATTCAAAGCTGAAGACCGCCACACCGTTGCCACTGTCAACGAAAGAATAGCCGGCCAGTGAAGTCGAAACACTGAAGAATACATCTTGACTTTCCGGATCTTCCGCGGTAACCACGACCACCAGCGAGTCACCCTCACTGATTGTGGTATCGGCCACTCCGGAAAGCACCGGCGCCTGGTTGCCGGGTTCGGTAATCTCAATGACGACAATCATCGTATCGACAAACTCGCCGTCATCGGCGATAATATAAACATTATAAATTCCACTCTGGCTGTAATCCGGATTGAACTCGATAAGCCCGGTGCCGTCACCGTTATCGGTGAACGTGGCGTTGTCGGGAAGTGAATCCGCCGTCAGAGTAGGGATCGTACCATCAGGATCGATAGCGCTGACCTCCACGGAAAATTCATCACCTTCCTGCGCAGTCTGCGGAGGAACAGAGTCGATTTCCGGAGGCTGGTTGCCCATTTCAGTGACGGTTATTTCCACCTCGGACGAATCGGTATCGATCCCGTCAGTGGCATAGAACATAACCGTATACACACCGGCTTCGGTATACTCCGGAGCCCAGGCAAATGTCCCGACACCGTTGAGGCTGTCGACAAATGCCGCCAGACCTGGCAGGGTCGAAGTGCTCAGGGTGGGAATAGCACCGTCGGCGTCGGTACCGCTCACGTTGAAGATCAGGCTGTCGCCCTCGTTCACGCTCTGCGCCGCAACCGTGGTCAGCACCGGCAGTTGATTGGTATTAACCACCGTAATCTCAACGACTTCGGAATCGACCAGCGTGCCGTCGAAAGCCTTGAACACGACCGGATATACACCTTCCTGAGTGAAATCCGGACTGAAAACAAAGCTCGCGGTCCCGTCAAGATTGTCGGTAAAGACAACATTGGTCGGCTCATCGGTTACCGAAAGCGTCGGAATCGTGCCATCGGGATCGGAACCGGTGATAGTCAGGCTGAGGACGTCGTTTTCGGCGATTGTCTGCGGGCCGATCGGATCAAGCACCGGCGCATTGTTACCGAACTCGTTGACCGTAATCGCAACGATTTCCGTATCGGCGGCAAAGCCGTCGGATACGATGAAAGAGACGTCATAGACACCGGCTTGACTGTAATCGGGATTGAAATCAAAGACCGCAGTCCCGTCGCCATTGTCGGCATAGGTGGCGTTGGTCGGCATATCTTCGATAGTCATGGTCAAGACGTTATTTTCCACGTCTGATGCTGAAGTCGTGAAATTGAGATTTCCACCTTCAGTCACCAACTGCGCACCGATCTCCGCCAGCACCGGGGGATCATTGACCGCGTTCACCGTAAAGGTCGCGGCGTCTTCACCGAACAGCAGACCCGGATCGGTCGCGCGGAACGTGATCGTCTCCGCACCATTCCAATCAACATCGGGAATCGTTATCGTCGCGATTCTATCAGTAATATCTACTGTCAAATCAGTGTTGCCACTGTAAGTCCAGGTCATCTCATCGTCGGTGTTGTCGATATCATCGACATAATCATCAAGGGTTATCGTCGTGAAGGTTGCTCCCTCCAAAACGGTCTGATCGGGAATATCGGCCACTACCGGATCATCGTTTTCAGCGGTCACCGTGAACGTCGCGGCGTCCTCGGTAAATAACTCGCCCGGATCGGTCGCTCGGAACGTGATCGTCTCGGCTCCGTTCCAGTCGATATCGGGAATCGTGATCGTCGCGACTCTATCGGTAATATCAACCGTCAATTCGGTATTGCCGCTGTAACTCCAGGTGATTTCCGCATCGGCATTGTCCGGATCGGTCACATAATCATCGAGATTGATCACCGCAAAAGCCGCACCCTCGGCAATGGTCTGGTCGGGAATGTCCGCGACCACCGGGGTTGAGTTCGGCACATAGGTATACCCGCCGGTCAGCGTATTGGAGCTGAGACCCGATGCAGTATTGGTAACCGCAACGTCAACCGCGCCATCGACTGCCGTGGGGGTGGTGATGGTCAGATGGAACGGCGACAGCACAATCGCGTCGACCGCAACGGCTCCCAGAAACACCTGAACGCCCGCCGGATCAAAGCCGGAACCGTACACGTTCACCAGCGTGCCGCCGTCGGAGAACCCAGAATTCGGATCCAGCGAAACGAGAACCGGGGCGTCTGCCGAAGCGGAGTTGACCGTCAGGATATCCGAGTGCGGGCTGAAATTGCCCGAAGCATCCTCGGCGATCACCAGGTAATGATATGACGATACTCCGTCGACCGTATTGTCGACAAAGAAACTGTCGGACACGCCGGGATTGGCAAGCGATCCGGCGATATCGTCGATTCTGAAAAAGGAACCGCCCGATGTTGCCGCACGGCGATAGACATGATAGGTCATACCCGTCGTGCCGGTCCATTTGATAACCACACTCGAACCGGAAACGATCACCCCGGTCAGCCCGATTGGCGCATCCGGCCAGGCCACCGTGGCCAGCGTCACGTTTTCCTCCTGATAAGAATTGCTGGGAATCAGCCCGGACAACACATATCCTTCCGAATTGGTGGAATTATAAAAATGGAAGTCATAAGGATTGTTCGGCGCCTCGGTCAGATAGTTCTGGAAATCATCGAACCAATGGCCGGCGTCATATCCCGCGCCGGTGCTGGATTCAATGCGGATTTCCTCATCGGTATCATCCAGATACCCAAAGAAACTGATATCGCCGTTAGCCGGCGAGGATGCGTCGGAATTGGCAACCGACCCATATATCGAACCCTGCGCAAAGGCAGACGATGTACTGAGGAGCAATCCGATTGCCAGCAGGGCAATCAGTTTCGGAACTCTGCAGAGGCCTGTTTTTCTATGCACTTTGGCACCTCCGTATATAGCGAAGCATTTGTTTCTCTTATCCATGACTCCAACCTCTCTCACTTACCGGCCGGGAACGTATCGGCGTTTGCGGCATTGGCCTGATATGGCATGCCCGCCTTGACCCGGAAATTGGTTCCGAATCCGGCGGCAAAGCGCGATTCGTAGCTCTGGGATTCCGCGTCGAAACGGTTGAGGGTATTAAAACTGCCCGGCAGATTATCCAGCACATCCTGTGCGTACTGGAAGTCTCCCTCCCGATCGAACGGCACCACGATGAAACTGTAGTCCGTCGTGGATGTCGTTACCAGCTCATAGCTGATACTTCCCTCGGCGGGAATATCGCCCGCAACCGTGAAAACGGTCTGCGCGGCGGCATTCACCTGATAAACCCCGCTGGCGACGACGCTGAAGTTCACTCCAAAGCCGGCCGCAAAACGCGATTCAAATCCCTGTGACAACGGCTGATAATGATTCACCGTGTTCACATTGGACCGACCGATTGCATCTATTAACTCATCGGCATTTGTGATGCCGGTATTTTCAAAAGGAATGGCAATCAGATTATAATTTGTCGTGGAAGTGGTCAAAATCTGATAATCGAACTCACCCACGCGGTTCGAGATATCCGAGCGATTCTCGTAAATATCAACGGCCACAACGGCATAGAAATACTGAACGGCGGGGTCACCCACCACGTCGGCGCCGTTGAGATCGGAATCGGTGAAATTCATGGTCAGATTATCGGTCAAACCGATGGAATCATCCGCCTCCGGCGTAAAATAGGCCATAGTATCGCGATACACCACATAGCGGCCGATCTCGGTGGCGAATCCGCCGATATCGGTCGTGATCGCCGACCAGGTCAGTACGATATCGTCGCCGCTGACCGCAATCTGCAGGTCGGTAACGGCTTCCGGGGCGTCGCGATTAATCACCGAAACCAGCACCGTATCCGGATCGGAGAACAGCAAACCGTCGGAAACGATCAGCTCGAACTCGTAATCGCCCGGACTCGAAGGATCGAACGTCGGCAGGGAATCGCTCGCATCGGACAGCGTCACCGGCGATCCCGAAACCTGTGTCCAG
>CAZVNK010000143.1:0-744 GCA_964628115.1 uncultured Ignavibacteriaceae bacterium
AGGGCGGTGTTTTGTCGTCTGGTCTCTGCTATTTCCTGCAGCAGATAGTGCAACATATAATAGCGTGTTCTGATCGTGTCTTTGGGATTGTCAAACGTCCGCAGGCTGTTGAGAAAGACCGGCAGATCGGGATCGGTCATCTCCGGTGGGTCATATCTGCGTCGCCGTCTATCGGATCGTGACGTATGCGGGGCATAGCAGGCGAGAAGAATCAAAACCGTGACAAGCGCCGAAATGACCCGTAACGCATCTATGTGCATGAGTCTGCGCATATCGAAATGACGATGGCACCCGTCGCAGTGTTTAAATCTGCGCGACGAGAATCGTATCCCGGTGTGTATTATGATGAAACGAAATTAAAACGAATAGCCGGCAGAGACGCGGAAGGTCTCATCGAGATAGTCATTGTGCAAATACGCCAAATCGATTGTGATGCGGTTGATATCGATTCCCACGCCGCCGGTGAAATTGCCGATATCGAAACCGGCCCGCCCGAAAATCATCTCGCGATACGATAATTCCAGCCCGTAATGCATATCCAGCGAAATCTCCCCCACCCAATACTGCGCCGCGCTTTGAATGCCCTCGAATTTGATATCGCCGGAAACCGCCAGCCGCCCGGTGAAATCGCGTATTGCATGATGCAACAGCAGTCCCGGTTTGACGGTCGGCAAAATCGACTCGGTCGTGCCGCCGGAATAGCGGATAAATCCGGAAAACAGGTCGGTCACCATCAGGCCGAGC
>CAZVNK010000143.1:754-7101 GCA_964628115.1 uncultured Ignavibacteriaceae bacterium
AAAATGCCATTCGCTCCTTGTTACCGCGCTTGCCGGTGGTGACATCGGTCACCATCAGGCCGAGCCGTGCTTTGGGATGAATATCATACAGCGCTCCGATATCGGCGGTCAAACCGTAACCGGTGATATTCGGCATATCGCGGTAAATCATGCGGACGGTGATACCGACGTCGATTCTTTCGTTAATTTTGCCCGCCGCCGAGACTGCCGGCATGTAGTCGCCGTGTGATTCCTCGCGCACCACGTATTGCCGTCGGGAAACCGGGTCGATATCGGTGATCTTGATACCGCCGCCGCCCAGATAATAAAAATAGACGCCGTAGGAACGGACCATGTACATATCATCGTTGCGACGTCGGGCGTATCCGATAAAGTCGTGATTCAAAAGAGAGCCGAAAGTTTCGGCGTGCATGGCGATCAGGTTGTGGCCGGTCAGGTGATTCAATCCCGCCGGATTCCAGTAACCGCCGGAGGCATCGAACGGCCCGGCAACCGTCGCGCCGCCCATTGCCAGCGCGCGCGCGCCGACTCCGAGCGCGAACGCCTCACCAGCGTATTTGGCCCCTAAAGCCGAAACTGCCAGAAGCAGGGCGATTATGCAAATTCCAAGTGTCCGCATTGTTCAATAATATATACGTTTCAGTCTTTTGGCAATGTAAAGGACATTAGCCGGATAAAAAAAAACGCGGGGACAAACCCCGCGCCGTCATACGTATACTCGTGTTTTTTTACTTTTTATCCGATACGGCGGGAGCGGCCTTGCCGGACGGACATTCGGATTTGCTCGCCGAGGCTTTCATCATGGGGCACGCCGGTGCGCCGGTTTTGTCATGCGCGCAGATCTGCGACGACACCACGTCGGCCTTATATCCGGCCTTGACCACCACTTGCGCCAGTGTTTCGGCTTTGGTCTTTTGGGGATCGAAACACACCGTCGCGGTGCCGGCTTTGCGATCCACGGCCGTCACCGTAATAACGCCATCCTGGCTTGCCAGCGTCTTTTTCAGTTCATCCGCACCGATATCATCGGCGATTCCGGACACGGTCAAAGTCAGATGTTCGCAGGTTCCCTTGTAATCGGCACACGCCGGATTGGCCGGGGTTTCGACTTTGGCCGTAGTGGCCTTGCTTATCGGGCAGGGGGTGGCACAGGTTGCGGCACAGGACGTTGTGCCCTTTTTGCCGCAGTTCGAACCGGCTAGTACCGGCGACACGACCAGCGCCAGACATACTACCAACAGCCCCAGTGCAAACAGTTGTCTTTTGTACATTAATCATCCTCTCATAGCGGTAATAATTGAATTACTGCCTAAGTATACCCAATAAGTCTACGATGTCAAGCGGATTCGCGAAAAGAATACTGCCGTACATGGAATCGGGGCGGATTGTCACCCGCCCCGAGAGAGATAACCAATGCACTAAACAAAGAGATTTAGCGGGAACCGTCGTCGGTGTCGGTCGTCTCGCTCATCATCGGGCAAGCGGACGGATCACAGCTTTTGGCAGAACTACTCATCGCCATACATACGGACGATTTGCAGTCTTGGGCAGTTCCGCACTTCGCCGCACACATGGACGAATTGCAATCCTTGACGGAACAACCATTTGCCGCGCAGATTGACGGATCACATTTTTTGGTGGCGGTGCATGTCGCCGGATTACATGATTTGTCCGAGGCCATCTTGGCATTCATGGCATCGCCGGTGGTGGCAACGGCTGGGATCATATCGGGTTGATCGGTGTCAGCCGACGTGCTCGTTTCGGTATTCTTGTATACCTTATCGGCCGAACAGGACCCCACCGCCTTGACATACGAGGCGTTGGCTTTGTCAACCGAGGCCGACGTTTTCGCGCCTTTTGCGCAATCGCCGGCAAAAACATTGATCGGGGCGCTAACCAGCGCAAGACCCAAAACCAGGGCGAAACCAAAGATAGCGGCTTTCTTCATTGAAGCATCCTCCTGAAACAGTGTCACGTGTTCAAATCAACAAGTTTGCGGAATACAGGACTTATTCTGTCCCGATTTAGTATCTTAAACGGTTCTGCCCAGCGGAAAGTTCCAATTGAGTTGATTTGACCGGTAAAACATAAAAAAAGGCCGCCGATCAGTTTTCACGGCGACCTTTTAAACCATTGAATAGCTTATCAGTTAGAACATATATCCCGAATGATATTCATCTTTTCACACCTGATGTTTTTCAACCGTTGTCTTATCGGCTACGGACTCAGGGTCTTTTTTTTTATGGTTGTATGCCACGGCCGCGCCGATGAAGTCCCGGAAAAGCGGATGCGCGCGTGTCGGCCGGCTTTTCAGTTCGGGATGAAACTGCACCCCCACGAACCAGGGATGGTCGGAATCCTCGACGATTTCCACCAGCCGCCCGTCCGGCGACAATCCCGCCAGTGTCAGCGAGGTGTTTTCAAACAATTCTCGGTAGGCATTGTTGAATTCATAGCGATGCCGGTGCCGTTCGGAAATCCGGTCGGTTCCATAAGCCTCGTAACTTCGGGAATTCTGTTGAATCACGCAGGGATATGCTCCCAGCCGCATCGTGCCGCCCAGATTGGTCACGCCTTCCTGATCGGCCATCAGGTGAATCACCGGATGCTTTAATTCGGCGTAAAATTCATAGCTGTGCGCATCCTTGAGTTTACAGACATTGCGGGCGTATTCGATAACCGCGCATTGCATCCCGAGACATATGCCCAAAAACGGGATTTTGTTTTCCCGCACGAAACGGATCGACTCGATTTTACCTTCCACGCCGCGTTCACCGAAACCGCCCGGTATCAATAGACCGTCGATACCGTTCAATAAACTCTCGGCGCCGTTTTTCTTGATGTCTTCGGATGACACCCAGATCAGATCGACCCGCGTATCATTGGCCACACCGGCATGTATGAACGATTCGATGATGGATTTATAGGCGTCTTTGAGATGGACGTATTTGCCGCAGATGGCGATTTTCACCCGATGCGACGGGTGTTTGATTTTCGAAACCATCTCCTCCCATTCGGACAGATCGGGTTCGATATTTTCCAGATCGAGATGTTCGCAGATCGCCTTGCCCACTCCCTCACCGTTAAAACTCAACGGTATTTCATACACGGTTTCGGCATCGATCGCGGAAACCACATGCCGGGCCGGGACATTGCAAAACAGCCCGATTTTGTTGCGGATCGATTCATCCAGCGGTTTGATGGTTCGGCAAACCAGAAGATCGGCTTGAATTCCGATCTCCCGCAAGGCCTTGACCGAATGCTGGGTCGGCTTGGTTTTGACTTCGCCGGCGGTGGGCACATACGGAACCAGAGTCAAATGCACGAAAACCGTATCGCCGGGATCGCTTTCCAGCGCCATCTGACGAATCGCTTCCAGAAACGGTTGCGACTCGATATCGCCGACCGTGCCGCCGATTTCGACAATCACGATATCGGTGTCCGGTCGCGCCTTTCCCGCCCGGCGTATCGACGCCTTGATTTCCTCGGTGATATGCGGAATCACCTGCACGGTGGCGCCGAGATAGTCCCCCCGTCGTTCGCGGGTAATCACGGTATGATAGACCTGCCCGGTGGTCACGTTGTTGTCCTTGCTCATGCTCTGGTCCAGAAAACGCTCATAATGCCCCAGGTCGAGATCGGTCTCCGAGCCGTCATCCAGCACGAATACTTCACCGTGCTGAAACGGATTCATGGTTCCGGGATCCACGTTGATATAGGGATCGCACTTGATGATGTTGACATTCAGCCCCCGTTTTTTCAGCAATAGACCGATTGACGAGGAGGCAATGCCTTTGCCCAGTGCGGAAACCACTCCACCGGTTACAAAGATATACTTGGTCTTTTTCTCTGGCACTGTTCTCTCCACATACTCTTAAGAATCTCGTTAGCCTTTTTGTTCCAAATCCTCCGGGGCGTCAATCGACCACACCCGGCTTTTAATCGCGTACATCCTGACTTTCTGGTGGTGTTCAAGAATACGCAACTGCTCCAGCGATTCGGCCTTTTCCAATGCCGTTCTCGGCCAGGAATGATATCGCTCCAACGCCGCCCGACGGTAGAAATACACCCCGATATGATAATGATACGCGAACCGCCCCAAACGCTTGTCGGTCTCTTCCTGCATATACGGCAGAGGATATCTGCTGAACCACAGCGCGTCGCCGTCGGTATCGCAAATAACCTTCACCCGATTCGGATCGTCCAGTTCCTTGTCGTCGGCAACCCGTTTCATCAGGGAGGCATAATGAATATGCCGGTCGGCCAACATATCCTTCAATACCCGATCATAGTCGGTCCGATTGACTCCCAAAAGATCGGCCTGAATGCTGACGATAATGCTTCCCCCCAGTTTCTCCACGACTTCCGACGTGCGATCCGATCCGGTGTGATGTTTGCGCGAGGTCATCACCACCTCTCCGCCGAAATCCCTGACTGCCGCGGCAATGTCATCGGAATCGGTCGCCACCACCACCTGGTCGATTCGGGCCGTTTTTTCGGCTTCGCGGTAAATATGTTCGATCAACGACCGACCCTTGATCACGGCCAGCGGCTTGCCGGGAAAACGCCGGGAATCGTAGCGCGCGGGGATCACGGCCAGAACACGCGGTTTCATCTGCGTGTCATCCCGTCCACACGGACACGCGCGGTGTCGCTTTCAGGCATGTTGACATCGACTTCATATACGTCACCAATGGTAGAAATCTGTCCGTCGGAGTGAATGTCCGAATGAATCGGCCGGTCGCCGGTGAATATGTCGTTCCGTGTTATCGGCATAAGCGAAGATATGCGACGCCCCCCGAGACTGTCAAGTTTTAATAAAAAATATCCGTTTAATCTCGCGGTTCTGTCACAAATCGCATTCGACCGGAAATATGTCGGGTGACAATAATCGTTTGCGGGCTGTAAAGCTTTTGCCGATCACGTCCGATATCAATAGTGTGTGTCATTTTGAAACAGATCGGTAAACAAATGAGTATCAGTTTGCAAAAAACGGAGTCCGCCGGGCTCCGACCCGATCACGGCACCGATATCGGCAGGGGGCTTTTTACCCTCAGCTATGAAATCGTGCACGGTTCGGCCATATCGGGAAAATCCCGGCGCTTTATCGACCGTATCACGCCCGACCGGGCGGAATTCTTTTTATTCAGCGATGACGACGTTGTCTACTCCGCCGACATCCATCCGCTTCCGGTGGAATTGATACGGGAAATCATCAAGAACGACAACCGGGGCATATTTTGCCGAACCGTCTCCGGTGACCGTCTCAACGGCGAAGGCGACCGCACTCTGGTGGCGACGTATCTCGGTGTAAATTCCGACGGGCGGGAACTGATTGCGGGCTTGTCCTGCACGCGCGGTTTTCCCCGGCGTGAAATCGATGAGACCGAAACGTATCGCTTCATCAGCACCCTTCGCACATTCTACAGTGAGTTCGTCTCATCGCGCACCGTGTCCAACCTGCTGAAAGACAATACCCGGTATCGCTATGTTTTGAACCGAGAGGATCGCGGTCTGATTCTGGCGCTTCGACCGACGGACAATTGCGCCAACCAAACCGTCGTGCAAACCGGTGACCGTATGGCCGAGGAAATCATTGCGCGGCTGATGAATGCGGAAAAAGACGAAACCGCCTCCCCCTCTGTCACTCCGGATAACCGAATCGACAATTTGAACATCTCCGGATTCAGCCTGGCAGGATGCGATTATGTGTTGATATCGTTCGGACTTCGGCAAACCCGAACGGCGGATGATTACACCGTCGATCATCTTCTGGGAGCGTTTTCGCATAAAACCGGAAAAGATTTTCAAATCATTCGCGCCGCCGTGGGAAGGCTTTCCCAGCTTGAGGGCGAAACGACCGATGATCGCGAAAGCCTGCTTGAAACCATAGAACAAACACTGGACGGACTCGATATGACGGTCACCCGCCTGCATCGTTTCGCTTATTGCAACAAGGAGCAGGAGACCGAATTCAATCTCAATGATTGTATCGCCAATGCCGTCACGCGCCACAATCAGGCGCGATCGGACGGCCCGCGCGCGCGATTCAATTCGCTGGATATGCCGGCCGTCATCAACGGCGACGCCGACAACGTGCAGTTGGCGATGCGCGAACTGCTCGATAACGCCGTCACGTTCGGCCCCGCCGACGCGCAAATCGCGGTGGCGCTGACACAGGACAGCGACGGAATCGTTCTGACCATGCAAAACGACATGGCCTCAGCCGACGACCGCCAGTCCTGGCCGGTTCTGCTGGAACCGTTCGTGACCACCCGCTCCGATCGTTCCGAAACGGCGTCAACAATGGCGGCCTTTCACGGGGTGGCGGCAAATGATCTTCACAG
>CAZVNK010000144.1:0-731 GCA_964628115.1 uncultured Ignavibacteriaceae bacterium
TCGCGATTTCAATTCCGAGCGACCAAACTTTATTACTTTGTTCGGCCGAAAGTTTTGGGTGTCGATCCAGAGCGCGAGCGATGCTCCATCCGAATCGATCGCGATCGCCGGGGTGGTCTGGGTCGCGCCGATATCGTCGTTGATGCGACGGACGTCGATATAATTGCGACCGTCGGCGTGATAGCCTTTAAGATGTAAATCGTTATAGTACATTCCGGAGGACGTGACGGTGCCCATAGTATATAGCAGCGCGCCCTGGCTGTTCTTGAAAAAGTTCAGTTCGCCCTGCAGGATCACGTCGGTGTCCGGTTCGGTGCGCAGATAGTCGAAATCGGTTTCGCCGGTATTGCTTATTTCCTGTATGATAAAAGTCCGGTCGTAGCGGTTCATGGTCGACACGAGGAAACCATCGGTGGTCGCGGCCGGAGCATACGCACTCATGCTGTCCTTGACGGTTTCGAACAGCAGAAGGCGGTCGGTCAGGCTCGTGCCGTTTCCATCGAACAGCTGGGCAATGTAATTATAATTCCAGTCCCAGTGCACGAGGCATTCCTTGGTGCTCCAGACCAGACAGAAATTACCGTCGGGTTGGGACGCAAGCTCGGTCGACGTGATATCGTAGATCGGGCCGGTATCCGACCAGGCGCCGATATCGACGTATTGTCCGGATTGCATCGGGGGAGCGCCGAATGCGAAATTATTGGCGACGAGAACGTCGATTACGTGCTGAC
>CAZVNK010000144.1:741-7101 GCA_964628115.1 uncultured Ignavibacteriaceae bacterium
ATCCGGTGGTAAAAGCCGGCTCGTATAGCGTTTTCGATTGAACTCAATAAATCTTTTCATGGCGTCATAATGCGTTCGAAGAATGCGTATGTCGCCGTAAACCTGATAGATGGTCCATGGGCAAATAACACCGGCATCGGCCCAGGCGGTCGAGAAAACCTGTCCCAGATTATTGAGTGCGACGTACGGGATATGGCCGCTGAGGGAGTCGATCATGAACACCGGGAAATTGTCACCGATGAGATTGCCCGTCGTAGTGAGAAACTGACCGTACGTTCTATATGCACTTTGTTCTTCGGCCTGAAAGAGTACCACGATTTGTTGATTGTCGTTGATGTCGAGAACCACGCGCTTGATATCGGTATGGTCGTACCCGCGCGACGAAATCACCAAACGGTCGCCGATTTCATTGCCCCAGGGATCATAGCGACGAATCACGGCCTGGGGGGCAGTGTAACCGTCCGGCACCATGCTGTACGCGACGGCGAAATATCCTGCTGAATTCATGGCGACCTGGGGAAGCGGGTCATCGCGGAAGTCATCCCCGCCGTTGGGGCATCGGTCCGGGTACAGGGAGGCTGATTCGAACTTCCGATTCGGCCCGTCGGGAGTCCCATTCGGATTAAACAGTTGAAAGAATCCGTGAGCGGTCGGCTCGCGCAGGTCGCTCCAGCAGACGACGAAATTCCCGTCGGCATCGTGGGCGGTCGACAGCCCGAGTTGCGGATAGCGGGCGGGATAATCCTCTTCGTTGACCATAACGTCGGGAATCCCGACGGCCATGGAAAGTGTGGCGCCAAGCGTCAGGACACTGATTAAAAACATGGAAAAATAGATAGCGTGTCTTCGAAACATGCGTCACCTCCCGGAAAGATGTTTACATTGTCCTGACACAACTTCAAACGCCCTGATGTCAATCCCGTTGATTCCCCGACCGTTGTATCAATGAAGAACTTCTATCCTAAAAATAGGCCTGGTGACAGATATTGTCAAGACAAAAACGAGATCGGAATTGGGGTATAATGCGTATTGACGGGCAAAAAAAAAGTGGCGCCCCCCAGAATTGAACTGGGGACACACGGATTTTCAGTCCGTTGCTCTACCAACTGAGCTAGGGCGCCATTGTTTCGCTTAAGGAAACAGAGTCCAATCTATTCTTTTTTCGACCAATGTCAACCGTTTTTTAGGCGGTGAAGAAATGCTTTCTTACCGCCGGAGTCAGCGACCAGATCAACGCGGCGACAAAAAAGACACCGACGATGATTCCGTTGATATCCCGATAGTTGAACACGGTCCAGATCACCCATAACGCGGCGAGGGCGGTGTATCCGTACCATGCCCAGCGCTGGAGATTTTTGAGGCCGAGACTGACGGCCAGCATCGGCACACCCATCAACCCGATCAGGATATTTTCCATGAAATCGTTATAAGTGCGGTCGAGAATCGAAAGAACGCTGTTGACGCCGCCGACGAGAAAGAACATGACGGCGATGACGATGCCGAAACCACCGAGGATTTTAATCGGCAGTGACGGCTTGGGGTTGTTCGTAGTCATATCTAATCAACCGGTTTTGGTTTTATATTCACCCAGTAGTCCGGCTCCGATAAAGCCGGCATCGTTACCCAGTTCGGCCTTGAGAATCCTGAGATTCTCCGAGGCCGCAGAAAAGGAGCGTCGGCGGATTTCCGCGCCGATGATTTCCAGCAGTCCCGCGCCTCCGTCGATAATCCCGCCGCCGAAAATAAGCGCTTCGGGATTGAGCAGGTTCACGACGCCGCTGAGACCGGCGCCGAGTATGGTTCCGGTTTCCTCGACGACCGCCAGCGCGGTTTCATCACCTTTCTTGGCGGCGGCAAACATCTTTTTCACGCTCAGGTTCGCCAGATCGCCGTCGAGTACGTCGCTGAGGATTTCACTCATTCCATTGCGGCATTTGTCCCGGGTGCGTTCCAATATCGCCTGTGATGAACAATACGCTTCCAGGCACCCATTGTTTCCGCACCGGCACTTTTTCCCGTCGTAGTCGATCACGATATGACCGATTTCACCGGCGGAAAAATCGCTACCTCGCCAGAGGCGTTTGTTGAATATGATCCCGGAGCCGATCCCGGTGCCGAGCGTTATACACACGGCGGAGTCGAATCGTTTCGCGGCTCCGAACCGGAGTTCTGCCAGAGCCATGGCGTTGGCGTCGTTGTCGACATAGACCGGCATGTTCAAATGATCACGCAGATGATCGCCTATTTTTGTTCCGACCCAGTCAGGAATGTTGGGGCTGTTGCCCTTGATGGTTCCGTTGAGATTGTCGACGGTTCCGGGCGATCCGACACCCAGCCAGGGGACGGTGATGTCCTCCTCGGCGGCGCGCAGGAGCAGGTTTTCGGCGATATTGGTAATTAAATGCAGAAGGGGAATGGCGCCTTTGTCGACCCGGGCCGGTTTGCGGTCGCGAAAAATGATCTCGCCGTTGGAATTGACGATACCGTATTTGATGTTCGAGGCGCCGATGTCAATACCGGCATAATGTTCCATTGTACTCATAGATATGCTGTTGGCACCGCTGACGGCGGTGGTTTATTAGCCTTACTGGTTTGCGGTCATGACGTCCGTTTAGCGGATTTTGCCACTGACCTCGGTTTGCATGGTTCGACCGGGATAAACCGCCAGCGCCTTTTCCAGGCATATCATGGCTTTGGCAAGGGCGTCGACGTTGAGCACGTATCCCAGGCGTATTTCATCTTTTCCCAATCCGGGCGTGGAGTAGAAACCGGTCATCGGCGCCAGCATGACGGTCTGGTTTTCGTATTCGAAATCCTCGAGTAGCCACCGACAGAACTTGTCGGTATCGTCGATGGGCAGTCGGGCCGCAACATAGAATGCGCCCCCGGGTTTGGGGCAGATCACGCCGTCGATTTTATTCAACGTCGAGACGACCAGGTCGCGGCGTTTGGTGTATTCCTCCAGCACGTCATCGAAATACGAGTCCGGGGTTTCGATGGCGGCTTAACCGACGATTTGCCCGTAGGACGGCGGAGAAAGCCGGGCCTGGGCGAATTTCAATGCGGTTGCGATGACGTCTTTGTTTTTCGACACCATCGAGCCGATACGCGCGCCGCAGGCGCTGTAGCGTTTGGAGATGGAATCCATGACGACGACGTTGTCCTCGATGCCCTTTAAATGCATGGTGGAGACAAACTCGCGGCCGTCATAACAGAATTCCTTGTAGACTTCGTCGGCAAACAGATACAGGTCGTGTTTTTTGATGATATCCCGCAGGGCGGTCAATTCATCGCGGGAATACATGTACCCGGTCGGATTGTTGGGATTGCAGATCAGGATCGCGCCGGTTTTGGGGGTGATCAGCTTTTCGAATTCCGACATGGGGGGCAGGCCGAAACCGTTTTCGATTTTGGCGGTGATCGGTTTGACCGTCACCCCGGCCTGAATGGCAAAGCCGTTGTAATTGGCGTAAAACGGTTCGGAGATAATCACTTCCTGTCCGGGATTGAGACAGGAAAGCAGGGCAAACACGATGGCTTCCGATCCCCCGGTGGTGATCAGAATGTCGGAATAGTCGACCTTGATATCGAAGCGGCCGTAGTAGTCGGCCAGTTTCCGTCGATAGGTCTCATTTCCGGCGGAATGGCTGTATGCCACCACTTTGATATCATTGTTTTTTATGGCGTTTCTGGACGTATCCGGCGTTTCAATGTCGGGCTGTCCGATATTAAGATGGTAGACAATGCGCCCTTTCTTTTTCGCGGCTTCGGCATACGGCACCAGCTTGCGAATCGGCGATTGGGGCATGGTCTCGCCTCGCGCAGATAATTTCGGCATAATTGTCAAGTCCTCCGCACACAGAGGTTATTCGGTAACTTTCGCAGTGAAAATAGCATACGGTTACATCAATGTCAAACCTAAATTCCGTTGATGATTCAACCCCGGCGGCCGCCTCGAGTGAGCAGGTAGGTTGCCAGCAGAAGCAAAACGTCAATCAGGGCGATGATTATCTGTATCAGTTCGATCTCGATATCACCTCGGTGATAAAAGACGATCAGGTAGCTGATCGCGGTGTGGATGACAATCAGCGCCGGCCAGAAAATCACCAGGCGTTTCCATCCGACATAGACGCCGTATCCCAGCAAGACACCGCTGAGCGTGTGAAACAGGATCATCAACGCCTGTTCGAACGTTTGCCCGGAGAGGATATCCAGCGCACCGGATTGGTACGCCGCGCCGGTCATGAAACAAGCTTCCAGAATGCCGAATCCGACCGCCGCGAAAACACCGACGGCGATTGCGACACGTTTGCCGGGACGACGGATGAAATAATACAGCGCGATCGGAATCAGTTTGAAAGATTCCTGAAAGACGCCGGTCAGCAGAGCGGAGATGAAGCCGTAGTAATACAGCGAACCGCCGCTTTGCATGCCGGGGATAATATGGGCGTTGGTGTACCACGTCTGCAGGGGAATATAGGTGACACGGATCAGGACGTACATCAGCGCTCCCAGAACCAGCATGATGTATGTTTCCGGGCGTTTGTAGTTCTTCAGTATGAACGGCAGGCAACAAAGAAAGCCGATTACCAGAAAGAGAACGTATATGGGTGTGCGATGGAGAATATCGCCGATGGTTATCGCTTTTTGCTTCGGTCTGAGCCGATCCAGCGGATTTTCGGAGAGGACGACGCGGATTTTTTGCGTATCCTGATTGATTTTGAGGACTTTGCCGGCGCGGTTGGCGTAGACGGTCTGTTGAATCGGTTCAAGGAAACGATACACGAAGGCGGAATCGAACATGTTGCCGTAACGGGTGTATTGAAAGTCCTCGACCACGGCCCGGACCGTCAGAGACGTTTGCATCTGAGGGACGAAAATCGTGTCGATAATCGTATCGCCGATTTGCGGCGAGAGCATGGCGCAGAAGATTTCGTACTGGTCGATCATGTTATTGTCCAGTGCCATGATCGGGCCGGGTTGTGGCATGGCAAGGGCCTGTTTCCGGTCGCCCTGTTCGGAGACGCCGAGAATGCTGTCGCGTTCGTGTTTGAGAGTCAGTTCGACTTTCAGATCGTTGACCATCAGGGTCATGTCGTCGCCGATATAGAACCCGTCTTTGTCGACATAATGCCGGTTGGTAATTTCCTGCACCATTCCGTTTTCACCGGCGAACACGGTGTAATCGAGCGAGAGTTTTTCCTCGAACAGGTAGCCCTTTGTGCCTTTGAACGATTTGTCTCCCTTGAACACCGATTCGAGTTTGCCGAATTGATCCTGATCGTAGTAAAACAGGTACGTGCGTTTTTCATCCTCGGCGCGAAGTTCATCGACCGTGCGAGCCGAGGTCGATGCGGCTAGAAAGAAAAGGACGGTCAGCATAAAGACGGCGATAATGCGACTATGGGTGTTCATGTAGAGTTCCGTGCTAATGCGGTTTATGATTTGTCGAATTTCAACAGTTTTTTAATCTGCGGTAAAAGTTGTTCACGCGTGATCGTCACCTGGATTTCATCGGCTTTCAGCCATTCCTCGCGGTCGGCGACCTGTTCGGATTTTTCCCGTCCGGCGCGGAGATCCTTGACCGTAACCGTGCCGTTGGTAAATTCATCGGAACCGGCAATGACCGCGACGGGAATGCCGATTTTGTCGGCATATTTCAACTGCTTGTTGATATTTTTCGTCTCGCCCATGTACAACTCGGCGTTGATTCCGGCGTTTCTGATATCCCGAGTTATAGCGATATAATCGGTCAGGTGGTTTTTATCCATCGTGGTGACAATGACATCGGCGGTGGCGCTTTTCATTTCCGTCGCATGCAACGCCGTCAGCGCCGCCAGCATGCGGTCGACACCGAACGACGAACCGACCGCCGGTACCTGACGGTTGGAAAAACGGTGAATCATATTGTCGTAGCGCCCGCCGGATATGACCGAGCCGTATTCGGGAAGATCGGTCAGGGTGGTTTCGTACACCGGGCCGGTATAGTAGCCCAATCCCCGGACGATGGTGATGTCGACCTGCGTTTTGTCGGCGGGTATGCCCAGATCGGTCAGATAGCCTTGTACCTGCCGTAGTTCGTCGATGCCTTCCTGCGAGACTTCAATCTGTCCGAGTAATTCCTGCGCGCGTTCCAGAACGTTATCACCGGGTTTTTCCGCTATGTCGAGGAAGTCGGTAATCTGTTTGACCTGTTCGTCGGTAAGATTGAGGCCGGGGATTTTATCACCGGAGATATCGGTCCGTCCGGGCCCGAGTTCGAGAATAACCGCGTCGCGCCCCTGTTTTTCGAGTTTGTCGATAACCCGAAAGACGTCGGGGGCCTGTTCGGCAGGAATACCGGCATAGGCGGTCAGGCCG
>CAZVNK010000145.1:0-7028 GCA_964628115.1 uncultured Ignavibacteriaceae bacterium
AATTAAAAAGTAATTACAAGCGCGCATACCACTGGATCGTATAACCGTAAACCGTTGTGATTGGAGAATTCGGCAGGATATTATTCGTTCGTTATCATGTGCGGAGGGCTGACAAGCGCCCCAAAACTCCGTATATTGTTTATACGAAATGACATTAGGGGAAACCGCGCGATAAATCGGTGCAGACATGGAAAATTCAAAAGAGTTACAATTCTACCGGGTCATTCTTCGCTCCATTGCCGACGGTGTTTTCACCGTCGACAGCAACCGCATTATCACCAGTTTTAATCCGGCCGCCGAGCGAATTACCGGCATTCCCGCCTCGCGGGCGATCGGGGAGCGATGCTATAACGTTTTTCATTCCGATATTTGCGAGGACTGCCTCCTGGAAGCGACTTTGAAAACCGGTGTCGAGGCGGTCGACCGTCCGGTTAATATCATCAATGCCCACGGCGACACGATTCCGATCAGTATTTCGACGGCTATCCTGAAAGGCGACGATGAAAACGTGCTGGGCGCGGTGGAAACGTTTCGCGATCTCTCGGCGATCGAAAGCCTGCGCAAGGAGCTGTACAAAAAATACTCGTTCGAAGATATCATTTCCAAAAGCCCCAAAGTCATTAAATTGTTCGCGATTCTTCCGGATATCGCCGAAAGCGAAAGCACCGTGCTGATTCAAGGCCCGTCGGGATCGGGCAAGGAATTGTTCGCCCGCGCCATCCATAATATCAGTCCCCGCCAGAACAACAATTACGTGGTGATCAACTGCGGCACTTTGCCGGTTCAATTGTTCGAATCGGAGCTGTTCGGCTATATGAAGGGAGCTTTCACCGACGCCAAACGGGATAAACCGGGCAAACTCGCCGCGGCCGAAAAGGGGACGGTGTTCTTCGATGAAATCGGTGATTTGCCGCTGTCCACACAGGTGAAACTGCTACGATTGCTTCAGCAACGCGAGTATGAACCGGTGGGGAGCACCTCAAAAGTCAACGCCGATATCCGGGTGGTGGCGGCCACCAATCATGACCTCAAGGAACTGGTGGCACAGGGGAAATTCCGTGACGATCTGTATTTCCGGCTGGCCGTGGTCAAAATCAAATTGCCGCCGCTGATGGACCGACGCGAGGATATCCCCTACCTGGTCGATCATTTTATCAAGAGATTCAATTCCAGGCGAGGCAAAAATATCATCGGCGTCAGCCCCAATGTCATGCATATCCTGATGCGCCACAACTTCCCGGGCAATATTCGGGAACTGGAAAATATCATCGAATATGGATTCGTGGGCGACAAGCTGGATGAAGTACTTCAAGCCGACGCCGATCACCGAAACGATCAAGGAAGAAACCCGTATCAAGGATGCCCTGCAGAAACCCGGCGGCAATATCTCGCGGGCGGCCGGACATCTGGGGATTCATCGCACGACTCTGTGGCGGCGCCTGAAGCAATACGATCTGGATATTTCCGAATTCAAGTAATAACATACCTCGGAAAAAGCGATGCAATAAGTCCCTCAACGCAACACTCGCCGTTGCACCGCAACACTATATGTTGCACGACGTGCAACATCGCAACCATACCAACAACACCATTAATTGTTGTATAACAATATGTTATGCGATTCTTTGTCGTTTCGGCACCCGGCATGCAACAGTAATAGGCATAATGCCATCAATAATTGCCATACCCAAGTACAAAGAAGCGGTAGCTCCCCGCTTCGAGACAGCTTCTTATATACTCATAGCAAAAGTTACCACGCCTAAAAACATCTCCTCTTCGATAGTCACCTGTTCAGGGTGCGAGGGGTTCGGCCGGGTGCGGGTGATTCAGGATAACAACGCCGAAGTTCTGATCTGCAACGGCATCAGAGGATTTTATCGTGAGCTTCTGGAATCGTCGGGCGTGACGGTGATAAACAACGTGTCGGCGACGATTACATCGGCGCTGGATCGGTATCTGGATGGAGACTTGAAGGTGCGGCCGCATAATGAGGAATTGGCCGAGACTTCGTGCCGGATACCGCACAAGGACATTATCTGCTGGACCAAAGAGCTTTTCGAAAGCCACGGATACCGGGTCTCGCTGGCGAGTGAGAACACACCGTTTCCCATCGATATGATTGCCTGTATCGCGTGCCCGGTGTGCGGAAAAAAGATATGTGTCGCCGTCTGTTGCGGGGCGCACATGTATCGTATCGACAATGAGATCAGGGAATTTCATCACCGCGCCCGGGGCGATTGCCATGCCGAAGTCTACATCCATCCCGGTTATCCCTCAGTCATAAAGCAATGCCAGGAATACGGCATTCAATTGATAGATCCAAATACGGAAACGGCCAATCGGGACCGAACCGTGCCCGGCCGGATACCGCTGTTAACGCGCCCGATACCGGGTCACGAGAAAGCTTGTCTCGACGACAGGTGACGATAAGACAAAAAATATCCCGGGCGTCACGAGGGTGATATTCGGGAGACCATGATAACAACAGGAGATCACATGGGTACGACACGGATAACCGCCGAAGAGCAGGCAAAAGCGCTGGCGTCGATGAAAAAGCCGGAGGTGGTGGAAAAGCAAAAACTCAACGTCCGCTACCATGTCGAAGATTACGATATACACGATCGTCCGCGCCGTTTTCTGGAGGCGTTTGCGGCGATTCTCAAACATACCAACTATCGCTTTGCGCTGGAACATTTCATTCGCGTGTCGGCCAAATGTTCGCGCTGTACCGTGCAATGCCCGGTGTATCTGGCCACTCACGACAATCGCGATATTCCCTGTTACCGGTCAGAATTACTTCTTTCGGTGTATCGCCGTCACTTCACGGTCGGCGGAGCGATCCGGGGACGCCTGCTGGACAACGGTGAACTGACCAACGAAAAGATCGAGGAAATGGCCGAATCGTTCTGGAACTGCACCGCCTGCAGGCGATGCACATTGGAATGCCCGGTCGGGATCGACCATGCGCTTATCACACACCTGGGCCGATTCATACTCAGTGAAATCGGTATCGCGCCCCGTGCGCTGGTAGTCAGCACCCGGGAGCAACTGGAAGGAAAAACCGGCAACACCTCGGCCATCCCCGTCCCCGCTCTTCTCGATACGCTGGAGTTTCTCGAAGAGGACATGAAAGGGGAACTGGACGTCGACATCAAATTCCCGATAGACGTCGAGGGCAGTGAATTTCTGTTCGTCCCGGCCGTGTCCGACTTTCTCATGGAAGCCGAAACACTGATGGGAATCGCGGCGGTGTTCAAAGCCACCGGTGGATCGTGGACGATCAGTACCAACTATTTCGACGCCATCAATTACGGTCTGTTTTACAGCGACCGCATGCTGGAACGGATTATCAGGAAATTGTACGCCGAATCGGAAAGGATGAAGACACAGGCTATCCTGATCGGTGAATGCGGGCATGCGTCGCGGTCGGCCAAATACTATGTCCCGGTTCACTGCGGCGGCGACAAAGCCCGTCCGGTTTATAATATCATGGAATACACGTACCGGATGCTGAAAGAGGGCAAACTGAAACTTAGGCCCGATGCCATAACCGAAACGGTTACGTATCATGATCCCTGCAATATCGCCCGCCAGGGGTGGATTGTCGATCAGCCCCGGGAGATAATTCGATCCTTCTGCAAGAACTTCGTTGAGATGACGCCGAACAGGAAGGAAAATATCTGTTGCGGCGGTGGCGGCGGGACGGTTTCGATCGACGAGATCAGACCGTATCGCACGACAATCGGCGGTCGCGCCAAAGCCGACCAAATCCGCGCCACCGGGGCTAAATATCTGATCGCACCATGCGCCAATTGCAAAAAACAATTGCGGGAGTTGGTCGAAGATCAAAAGATCGATTGCGAGGTGGTCGGTTTACATGATTTGATATATAAGGCGATCATTTTCGATAAGGACACACAATCCGGATCATAAGAGATGAGATGAAAGGATAGATCGTGCAAGAGATACTTGATTTTGTCCGAGGGCCGCTGTTCCGCCTGACTATCACGTTGATGATATTGGGATTGTTGCGAGTCCTCATCCTGGATATCTGGGGCGCCATCGCCGCCTACCGTCGGGCCGGCGACAAAAAACTGGCATGGGGTGACGCCGTGGCGAAAACGATCGCCTGGTTGTTCCCCGTCAAACGGGTTTTCACCAGACGACCGATATACAGCCTGTGTTCTATTTTATTCCACATCGGCTTGATTCTGGTTCCGGTCTTTTTCCTCGGTCACGTACAGTTATGGAAAGGCAGTATCGGCCTGTCATGGTGGACGATTCCCGAATTCTGGGCCGACCTGCTTACGGTGACCACGGTCGTGTTCGGTCTGGCCCTGATCCTGGGTCGGATCGGTAGCGCTCAAGCCCGTTATCTGAGTCGTAAACAGGATTATATCTGGATTCCGCTGTTGATAATCCCATTTATCACCGGGTATATCTGCACCAATATGGCGCTGAGTCCAAGCTGGTACCTCTTTCTCATGTTGATTCACGTCGTCTCGGCCGAGGTCATTTTTATATTTCTCCCCTTTACGAAAATCGCGCACTGCGTACTCATGCCGTTGTCGCAGTTTATCCTGGCGCTGGCCTGGAAATTCCCGGCCCGTGTCGACGATAAAATTTGCACCACGCTAAACAAGAAGGGAGCGCCGGTATGAAAGCCATTCTGACCGATATCACCAAATGCATCGGCTGTTCCGAATGCGTGGCCGCGTGCAAGACATACCATCAGCTTCAGGAGGATATTCCCCGCCACTGGCATCGGAACGACGGTTTGTCGGCGCGTAACTGGACGGCTATCATCCATAAAGAGGGACCGCATTATATTCGCAAACAATGCCGTCACTGTCTGGAACCGGCCTGCGTCTCCGCCTGCCCGGTGGCCGCACTGGTAACGACCGACGAAGGCGCCGTTATCTATAAACCGGAAAAGTGCATCGGTTGCCGGTATTGCATGGTCGCCTGCCCGTACGGCATCCCCCGGTATGACTGGGAACATGCCGTGCCGTATATTCAAAAATGCAATTTATGTTTTGACCGTATCAGTCAGGGCAAACAGCCGGCCTGTACCGAGGCTTGTCCGACACAGGCGACGATTTTCGGCGAGCGCGATGAGCTTATCGCCGAGGCCCATCGGCGGATCAAGGCCGATCCCGACAAATATATCGATCATGTTTTCGGCGAGTTCGAGGTCGGCGGCACTTCGGTGCTCTATATCTCCGATATCGACCTCGGCTTTTTGACCTATCCGGTGAAATCCGGCGACAAGGTCTTGCCGAAAACGACGGCGCCGGCCATGTCTGCGGTGCCACCGGCCTTTTTCGGTATGGGCGCCGTTATGGGCGGCTTGTATTGGTTCTGTAAACGACGTGAACGACTGCAAAACGAAAAGAAAAACGGTGAGGCGGATCATGAATAGACTAAGCGTATTTAAATCGATTCTCTGGTCTATCACCGGACTGGCCATAACGTTCGGCGCCGCCCGAATGTTTTTCGGACTGGGCGCCGTGTCCAATTTGTCCGACGCGACCCCCTGGGGAATTTGGAAAGGAATCAACGTCGTCCCCGGTATCGCCCTGGCCGCCGGCGGATTTGTCGTAACGGCCATTATTTATGTCATGCGGCGCCACGAGTACCATCGCTACGCCAAAGTATCGGTTCTGCTGGCCTTTTTGGGATATATCACGGCGGCCACCGCGCTGGTGGTGGAACTGGGACTGCCCTGGATGGTCTGGCACCCGATTATTTACTGGCAACATCATTCAGCGCTGTTCGAAATTTCGTGGTGTGTCATACTCTATCTGACGGTGCTTTTTCTGGAATTTATTCCCACCCCGCTGGAGGAAACATCGCGTTTCGCCGGTATACGACGGTTTCTGACCAAATATAAAATCGTGCTGGTCTTTTTGGGGATTATGATCTCGACTCTCCATCAGTCATCGTTGGGCACCCTCTTTTTGATAACGCCGGAAAAACTGCATGCGCTTTGGTATACGGCCCTGTTACCACCGTTGTTTTTCATCTCGGCCATCGCGATCGGGCCGCTTATGCTAATTGTCGCAGTCCTGACAATCTCCACCCTGTATCAAAAGCCATTGGAGATGGATAAATTATCGAAGCTGGCGGTGATATCGATGGTCGTCCTTATCGTATTCGGCCTTCTGCGATGGATTGATCTGACTGCGACCGGGAAACTGGCGATCGCCTTTTCCGGTAGCTGGCAGTCTCTTGTTTTCTGGGTGGAAAACGCCCTGATGCTGTTTATCCCAATCATACTGCTGGCGATTCCCGCCGTCCGGCGGACACGGACCGGTTTGTGGACCGCCACCGGCTCGGCGGTGCTTGGGATGGTGCTCAATCGCGCGAACATGGCCGGGATCATGCTGGTTAGCACCGGTAAGGTGTATATACCCACGATCTATGAAATAACCATCAGCCTGGGTATTCTCGCGGCGGCCATCCTGGCCTTTCTCTTCTGTATCGAACGGTTTAATATCTGGGATGTCAAATGGACCAGCGACGATGAGCGCCCCGAAGCATCACCTCGATTCGGTCACGCTTCGGATGCCTGGCTGGGCACGCCTCGCATTGCCGGACGAGTGATTTACTCACTGGTATTCGTTTTCTCGCTGGCCATTGGACTGGCCGTTCTGCCCACCGCCCGCATTCAAAGCGCCGGTGTTCTGGACGTGCCGGTCGTCAAAGCGCGCGGCGGCATTGTTTATCGACGGCAATCGGGACGGTTACGGTGTCGGCTTTACGCACGACGATCATGCCAAACGCCTGGGCGGCGACTCGTCATGTGTAAAATGCCATCATAGTAATATCCCCATGGACAAACAGAGCGGTTGTTATGAATGCCACCGGAATATGTATACGACGACGGATATCTTCCGCCACGATTGGCATGCCGACCCTGCCGGCGGCAACCTGAGTTGCAACACCTGTCATCAAGCCGACCGGGAGCGCACCACCGAGACGGCCGTACCCTGCGACCACTGCCACAAGGCAAGGGTCCCGGTGGG
>CAZVNK010000146.1:0-1278 GCA_964628115.1 uncultured Ignavibacteriaceae bacterium
GTATATCCTCTCGAATCATCGCCAATACAACAAAAAGATTCTTGTTAATTTACGGTAAGGCACTATATTATATAAAATTGCCGCATTACTCGTATAACCGGTACCGACCCGCTTTGGAGGTAACATGAATCGTCGTACACGCCTATGTTTTTCATTCCTGTTATGTCTGTTTATCTGCGGAAATATCGCCGCGAAATCAGACCCGATGCAGGTCAGAGTCTATTTCGACACCAAAGACCAATTATTGCAACTGAATCGAATGAATCTCGATATTGTCTGGCGCGCCGAAGATTATTATGAATTCATCCCCGGCCCCGATGATATGCGCGAACTGGAGGAGCTGGGATTCAAAACCGAAATCGTACACAAGAATCTGACCGAATATCTTCAGGCTCGCCTTGCTCCCGATAAGGATATGGGCGGATACAAGACTCTTTCCGAAATCTACGACTATCTTGACACGCTGATTTTCAACAATCCCGATATCATGTCACCGAAAGAAAGCATCGGCCAAACCATCGAGGGACGCGATATCTGGGCGGTCAAGATATCCGACAATCCCAAGGTCGACGAGGACGAGCCGGAGGTGTTGTATACCTCGGCCATTCACGCCCGCGAAGTCATCACCCCGGAAGTGCTGTTTTATTTCATGGATTATCTTCTGGACAATTACGGTGTCATATCCGAAGTAACCGATATCATCAACAATCGCGAACTCTGGTTCATACTCGCTTGCAACCCCGATGGATACCTGTATAACGAAGTCACCGATCCCGGTGGCGGCGGGATGTGGCGCAAGAATCGGCGGGATAACGGCGACGGATACTATGGCGTCGATCTCAATCGCAACTGGGGATATCTATGGGGACTTGATGACGAGGGATCATCACCCGACACGTACGAGGAAACCTATCGTGGAACCGGCCC
Source organism: uncultured Ignavibacteriaceae bacterium (assembly GCA_964628115.1). Taxonomy (GTDB): domain Bacteria; phylum Zixibacteria; class MSB-5A5; order GN15; family PGXB01; genus JAFGAL01. Next base: position 928 of record CAZVNK010000146.1, read on the forward strand.
GTTCTCCGAACCGGAAACTCAGGCGCTGAGGGATTTCCATATCGCCCATGAATTCGTCGTTTGCATATACTTCCATTCCTATTCCAATCTCTGTCTCTGGCCCTGGGGATACGCCTCCAACACCTTTACACCGGACGAGGATATCTTTGCCCAAATGGGTGACACCATCAGCGCCTTCAACGGTTACGCGGCAAGTACCGCGGCCGGATTATATCCGACCAACGGCGCCAGTGACGACTGGATTTACGGAGAACAAACCGCGAAAAACAAATCCTTCGCCTTCACCATGGAGGTCGGCAGTTATTCGGACAATTTCTGGCCCCCGACCAGCAGGATTCAGGATTTAATCTC
>CAZVNK010000146.1:1288-7011 GCA_964628115.1 uncultured Ignavibacteriaceae bacterium
ATCCAGATTGTCGAAATCTTCAGCCGAATCTGTTCCTGGCACGGATCGCGGGAGATATCTATTCCCTGCGCGCACCGTCTGCTCCGAGTCTGCTTCTCCCCGACACGGTTTCCGGTTCCGCTTATGAAGTGGTCTGGAGTCACGACGACACACTTAATCCGGCGACGTTTTACGAACTGATTGAAATGCAGGGGTATCAAGTAAAAACCGATTCCGCCGACAATTTCGACAATCTGGATAATAACGGTTTTACGACGGCAACCGCGCGTTTCCACAGTACACCGACAAGTTTCTATTCCGGACAGGCCAGCGACCTGAATAATTATCTTATCACGGTTACGCCCTATCTCGTTCAGGAAAACGACACCCTGCGATTTTGGACCTGGTACAATATCGAAACCGATTGGGATTACGCTTTTATAGAAATATCCACCGACGGCGTGGATTTCGTCACCCTTCCGGGTAACATCACGGTCACGACCAACCCCAACGGCAATAATCGCGGCGACGGAATAACCGGAGCCTCCGGTGACTGGATTGAGGGTTTGTTTGATCTTTCGGCGTATGTCGGAGAGGACGTCTTCATTCGGATTTCATACGCCACCGATTCCTACGTGGAAGAGGAGGGATTTTATATCGACGACATTTCGCCGGTGGCCCTGTACGAATCGATCACCACGGTGTCATCGACCATTCCCGATACCAGCTATGCTTTCACCGACAAACCGATCGGGACATATTATTATAAAGTGCGCGCCAAAGATGTTCAGAATCAATGGGGGATTTTTTCAGCCGTTGGTGAAGTGTATGTCAAGGAAGGTCAGCAATACATATGTGGCGATGCCAATGCCGACGGGAATGTCAACCTGTTGGACGTGCTCTACGTGATCGACTTTCTCTATGGCGAGCCGATCGGTCCCGCGCCTGATCCGCCGGAAGCCGGCGATGCCAACGCCGACGGGAATGTTAACCTGCTGGATGTACTTTATCTCATTGATTACCTTTATGGTACGCCGACAGGCCCCGAACCGCTCTGCCCCTAAAATATCAAGATAACAATCATATACACCTTACAGGAATCGATTTATTCGATTCCTGTAAGGAAACTGTACCTCATTCGTCTCTATAATCGAAACCACCGCCTGATAGTTTCGTATAGAAGAACGTATCACGTTGGCGTGTTACTTTCGGGGAAAAATCATACCACCTGACCCTTTCTCATGCCGGCGATAGCATTCTATTTGAAAAACAGAACCGTTAAACCGATCGAAAACCTTGGGAGGTTTGCATGGGACGCACAAAGGTATTGATTGTCGTATGTCTGTCGATAATACTTGCGGCGGGAATCGGCTACGCTGCCGATCGCGAGTATATTCAGGCAAAGGTATTTATTGACGATTTCAATCAATTCCCGGAAATCCAAAAAATGGGGTTGGACATTATCTGGATCGAGAGGGGATCAATCGACATCGTAACCGACTCCGAGGAACTCGCCGAACTGGAGTCTCTCGGATTCAAAACCGAAATCGTTCATCAGGATCTGGTGGCGTTTTACCAGTCGCGACTGCCGGACAAATCCATGGGCGGGTATAAAACTTACGGCGAAGTCACTTCGGATTTGATGTTCCAACACCTGCTTTACCCGGATATCGTTTCCGAACGCATCTCCATCGGCCAGTCACTGGAGGGCCGCGATATTTGGGCGATTAAGATTTCCGACAATCCGGACGTGGACGAGGATGAACCGGAAGTGTTATATACCGGAACTATCCACGCCCGCGAGGTGATCTGTCCGCATGTTTTGCAGTATTTCGTCGACTATTTGTGCGAAAATTACGGAACAGATCCGCGAGTGACCGATCTTGTCGACAACCGCGAAATATGGATCGTACCGGTTGTCAATCCCGATGGTCATGTCTACAACGAATTGAACAATCCTTCCGGTGGAGGCATGTGGCGCAAAAACCGCCGTGACAACGGCGACGGCACCTGGGGCGTTGATCTCAATCGCAATTACGGGTACATGTGGGGATACGATGACATCGGATCGTCGCCGGACGGTGAGGATGAAACGTATCGCGGCACCGGACCGTTTTCCGAACCGGAAACACAGGTCATGCGTGATTTCACCTACGCCCACGATTTTGGTCTGACGGTGTATTATCACTCCTCGGCCAGCGTGATTCTCTGGCCGATGGGCTGGACAACCGAACCGACCGCCGATGAGCCGCTTTTCTATGCGATAGCCGACACCCTGGCGGCATTTAATCATTATGGCATCGGTTCCGGTGCGATCGGGTATGGCACAAACGGCGGAAGTGACGACTGGCAGTACGGCGAACTGGGGCAACTCAGTTATGTCATTGAGGTCGGACGACGGTATTCCGATGGTTTTTGGCCGGATCCGTCACGGATCGACTCACTGTGCGAAGAAAATCTCGAATCCAATTTGCTGTTTGCCGAATATGCCGCCGATCCCCATTCCGTCTTCAGCACCGAACAGCCGACGTTGGTCGCCCCGGAAGACGTGGTCGAGGGTGATCCCATTACCGTTGACTGGTCGGTCGAGGACACGCTGAATCCCGCCGTGCAGTACTCCCTGCTTGAAATGCAGAACCAGGCAACGATAACCGACACCGGTTATAACATGGACAACTGGGATCCGAAGGGATATGTTATCATAAACGATTACGGTTATAATAGCACTAATTGTTTCTATTCGGGAACCCCGGTGCGTTACCTGAATTATTTGCAGTCCAAATACCCGTATCTCGTGCAACCCAACGACACACTCACGTTCAAGATTCAATATTGTATCAACGAGGGATGGGATTACGGCTATGTCGACGTCTCAACAGATGGCGGAAGGACCTTTACGCCGATTCCCGGCAATATTACCACCACCAATGATCCTTATGCACATACCCGGGGTCCCGGCATTTCGGGATATACCGAAGAACAATGGGTGGATGGGATCTTTGACCTGTCAGCTTTTGAAGGACAGGAAATCTATGTCCGGTTTTCACTCGAAAACTTCGACGTGGCCTGGGCCTGTTACGGCATGCTCATTGACAATATCTCACCCATCACCACGTTCGAAACGATCGATGTCATTGCCGATGATATCGCCGACACCACATACACGTTCACGGGTCGCACCGAAGGGGATTATTATTACCGGGTTCGTCCCATGGATGCTGACGGCCAGTGGGGACGTTTCTCGAACATTGCGGGGGTGAGTGTCAAAGCGGCGTATCTCTGCGGTGATCCCAACGACGATGAAGCCGTCAACCTGCTTGACGTGCTCTACCTGATTGATTTCGTTTACGGTGATCCGACCGGCCCCGCTCCGATTCCGCCGGAAGCCGGCGATGCCAATGCCGATGGTTCGATTAACCTGCTTGACATCCTGTATCTGATCGATTTTCTCTACGGTGTCCCGCCGGGTCCCGAACCGTTGTGTCCGTAACGAATTTGGCGTACATACGGGGACAGGTACTGCCTGTCCCCTTTTTTATTATCGCCCAAAAGGGCCTTGTCGGAATTCGATATCCGGTTATATTTAATAAGTAGGCCTGTATTGGCAAAACGGAATTAGCAGTCCGGAGGACTCATGGCCCGTTCACGAGCCGTCTCCGCCGTCCTGTTGTTGCTTACAGTTGTCACCATTGATGCCGCATCGGCACAACAGACGTATGTTCAAGCCAGAGTGCATGTCACTTCGGTGGCGCAGTATGTTCGATTACTGGAAATGCACCCCGAAATAGCTCGCGAGGAAAAAGGCGTTGTCGAGGTTGTCATCCCGGAAAATCGGCTGGCCGATCTCGAAGGTTTGGGATATCATATCGATGTCGTTCATGCCAACACCGCCTCGTTTTATCAATCCCGCCTGCCGGTAAAATCCATGGGAGGGTATAAAACCCTTGCGGAAATAAATTCGTATCTTGACGGCATCATCGCCGATCATGCCGCCATCGTCTCCGGCCCGCATGTTATCGGTCAATCGCTTGAAGGACGCAATATTGTCGCGTACAAGATATCCGACCATCCCGAACTCGATGAGGACGAACCGGAGGTCCTCTACACCGCCGCCATCCATTCCCGCGAGGTTATCACACCGGAAGTCCTATTATACTACATGGACCATCTCACGGATCAATACGGTATCGATTCGGACGTAACCTCAATCGTCGATACCCGTGAGCTCTGGTTTATCCCGATGGTCAATCCCGACGGCTATGTATATAATGAAGACACCACTCCCGAGGGCGGCGGTATGTGGCGTAAAAACCGCCGCGACAATGGTGACGGATCGTTCGGTGTCGATATCAATCGCAATTACGGGTATATGTGGGGATACGATAATATCGGTTCATCGCCGGACGGTGAAGATGAAACCTATCGCGGTTCCGGGCCGTTTTCCGAGCCTGAGTCACAAATCATGCGCGATTTCATCGCCGAGCATTCTTTTGTCATCACGGTGTACTATCACTCTTACGGCAATCTTGTCATCTGGCCGTATGCCTATGAAAGAGGTATTTACACCCCGGAAAACAACCTCTTCGCCGCTATCGGTGAACATCTGGAAACCCTGAACGGTTATTATGCCAATCCCGCCTGGACATTGTATCCCATCAATGGTTTCAGCGACGACTGGGGCTACGCGGAGCAATCTATCAAGAACAAGAATTATGCATTCACGATCGAGGTCGGAGGTTATGATGACGGTTTTTGGCCGGAATTGTCGCGTGTCGATGAACTGGTAACGGAAAACCTTGCGGGAAATGTATACCTGGCATCGATTGCCGATAATATCCAAACGGCTCTCAGACCGCAACCACCGGTGTTGTCCGCACCCGATACGATTTACTGTGGAGAATCCGGAACGATTAGCTGGTCATCATGCGACACAATCAATCCCCCGATCTGTTATGAATTGACGGAACTCCGGGGACAGCGCATTATCACCGACAGCGCTAAAGATTACATACACTGGATCAATAAAGATTCACTTTTCACTTTTTCCATAAACGCACATTCGGGAGACTACAGCTTCTTTTCCGGCGATCACAGCACGGTCAATCGGTATTTGCAATCGCGATATCCATACGTCGTCCAACAGTATGACACGTTGAAATTCTGGACCAAATACGGAATGCCGCAATACTGGGATTATGCCTATGTCGAGGTTTCCACGGACGGCGAGAATTTCGCCCCCATCCCCGGCAATATCACGACCACCGTCAATCTCTACGGTCATAACCGAGGTTATGGCATCACCGGCGATCAATATCTCTGGAAAGAAGCGCTGTTCGATCTTTCCGCGTTTACCGGTGACAGTATTTATATCCGGTTTTCATTCCGCGATTACAGCGTTGCCCTGGCCTATTGGGGAATCCATATCGACGATATCTCCCCGGTCGTCTGTTTCGATACGATAACCGTCCTTTCATCCGAAATTGCCGACACCTCAGTTACGATATCAGATAAGTCACTTGGGGATTTCTATTACAGGATTCTTGCCAAAGATGCCGATGAGCAATGGAGTCGTCCATCGTCTCTGATAAAACTGACAGTCGCCGAAATTCCGGAACCGATATGCGGCGACGCAGCCTCGCCCTTTACCGGGAAGTTCAACGAACTGCTGGAAAAAATCAGAAAGATCCATGAGCAGATAATTGATGAGTACAACACTGACAAAGTAATATTTGCCGGACCGGCCA
>CAZVNK010000147.1:0-729 GCA_964628115.1 uncultured Ignavibacteriaceae bacterium
GTCATCCGACCAGGTCTGGATACCGTTGATTCCGTCGATGATGGTGTTGTCGACAATCGTACAGGAATCGGCTGTTTCGCCGCCGTACGGACCGACATGAATTGACGCGTAATCCCAGTCGCCGGCATAATTGCATTGGGTCATGACATTGTTCGAGATTTCCGCATAGGCGCGACCGTGAACAGCGATCCCCCCGCTTTTCGTCATCGAAATCGTATTTCCGACAATGGTGCTTTTTTCGGATTCATTGGAGACGACGGCTTTATAGACGATGATACCGTTGGTTTCGCATTCGGTAATATCATTACCACTGATGGTTATCGGCGAAACATGATCGTGCACCAAAATCCCCGCGGCGGATGAATAGGAAATTTGATTTCCCCGGACGATACTCGCGGTGTCGGTACTATTGTAATCGGCCAGAATAATACCGCCGTATCCGCAGGTATTGATGATATTGTATTCGATAGTCGCCCTGGTATCGGTATAGACCGCCTCGTGTTCGGTGCTATATATCTGATTGTGAGCAATCAACACACCCGGTCCGCCCCAGTAATTGATCCCCTTGTTGCCGGTCGCGCCGGAGATAACATTGTAGGTTATTTCGATACCGGTTCCGGTATGATTGGACGATTCGATCACCCGCTGGTCGGTCACGCCGGTGATATGATTGTGATCGATGATTACGCCGTCGTTACCGACGTTGACGATACTATACCAGTTAGGCTG
>CAZVNK010000147.1:739-2563 GCA_964628115.1 uncultured Ignavibacteriaceae bacterium
CGTGCGCACCGGGTGAGGACGGTTCGATATAGACGCCGTGATAATCGGCATCGACAATGACGTTGTAACCGGTGTAGACATTGTCAGCGCCATTGATGTACAACCTGCCGCCGCTGAGGCGAATCCCATTGACAACAGCGCCGTCGGCCGTGGCGGCCACGGTCAGCTGACCGGTAATGGTGGTTTCGTTTCCGCGATTGGTACTTCCAGCCGGATCGACTCCGGCCCGTGAACCGAGAAGTACCAGGCCTTTGTCAATCGTCGGGCTTTCGTCGTATGGCCCGAGCGCTACCTGAACCGTGTCACCGGGTGACGCGACATCAATCGCGGTTTGAATGGTGGCGTAGTCTCCCGGAACGGAGATTACGGTCGCGGACAGTCCAGTCGCCAACAACAGAAGCAATAATTCGACGGAAAATACTCGTATTGCCTTCACATTTCCCTCACATTCGTTAAACTGCGCAAATAAAAACGTTATGTAATCAGTCGCTTGCGTGAATACCATGTCAGACGTTTCACACGCCAACCGACATTATCGATTACAGACAATCAATGTTTTCAAGTTCGTGGCTCGGAGCGGCGATCACCTTCCTTCACACTTTTTCTGTCGCGATACTAGCATAACCGCCTTGTACTCAGAAAAAACCTGTGATGAACAAAACCAATCAGTACTATTCAGATTTTTAGGGAATTGATAAAAAGCGCATGGTTGTCGTATTCAAAGGGTGTGCTCAGGCCCCACATCCCCGATACATCAAGTATACGCCGAACAGCGGAATTGTCAAGGTTTTTCGGGATTCAAACGAAATATAATGGAGTCGGTTACCCGTTATTTCCGATAAATGGATGTACTGCTTATTTTCGACCGAATTACTTAATTCAACGCTTTGCGAGAAGATGCGAGAAGAAAAGAAAAGGGCGCGGGTCCCTCCGCGCCCCATTTCATTGCCTTTTTAGAAAGTCGTATGAAAAACCCATTCACTCATACAACCGACGTATTCGTCGCCACAACACGTTTCTTTCAGCAAAAGCAATGCTGTAATTGTGACTCTATCATGGCTGTCCCAACCTTCGACTTAATCTGACGCCCCCTTCGTCGAAGGACCAATGCGTTTTTACTATCACTGCCATACCTGGCGATTTCCCCCTACTGGTTGAATGCTAATTCCCCTATAATAAAGTTGAACGGTTTATTCTATTTAAATGGGGAGTGCTACACAAGACAAGGCATTCATACTCTTTCCAGGCGAACAAGACATCAATAATATCCCCAATGATGTTATTCCTGGTCTCTATTATTATAGAGTCGGTTATTTTCGCCAACTCTTTATCGGAAAATAACATAAAAACCATATTATCGGAAACGGACAGAATACGACTGTCAGATTTTGACATGAAGCCACTGGCCGCGACGGTAATACCAGAGGAAGGCAAAGGCGGATATGGCGGTGGCGACGGTAATCGCCCACCAAACGGCGTCTTGATTCAGATGCAAGATTTGGGTGAGAATCAGGATGGCGGGGAGTGCCAATATCCAGGAATGCCCGATGGAAACCACCATTGCCGGCGTATTCAAGCCGACCCCGGTATAAATCTGCTCAAACATTAAATGCATGCCCATGAAAGGAAATCCCAGGGCCAGAATACGAAGCATGGTGACACCATAGGCAACGGTTTCTGCCGAATCGAAATAGATTCTCATGATGAATTCGGCCCCGAAATACACCAGCAGACCGCAGGACATCATCACTCCCACCGCCAGCCAGATCGCCTGGTCGCCGGTTTTCTTGGCGCGTTCCTTTTTGCGGCCCCCGAGATTATGAC
>CAZVNK010000147.1:2596-3013 GCA_964628115.1 uncultured Ignavibacteriaceae bacterium
GAAGGCGGCAATCATCGGCATGACAATCAGCCGCGATCCGGAAAACGACATCGCTGAAATCCACGAGGGAATGCCGATTTTGATGATTTTATACATGGTGGCGACCGACATGGGGATTTTGCCTCGAATATGCAGGCGGACGTTGGTTACCCCGCTGTACAGCAATATCAATCCAACCAATAGAGCGAGGACATAGGAGGCAACGGAGGCAATCGCCGCGCCGACGACTCCCAGGCGCGGAAAACCGAGCCAGCCGAAAATAAACAGCGGATCGAGAAGCATATTCAGCACGGTCGCTCCGAGCATGATACCCATCGCCATATTGGGATTGGCAATACCGCGCATGGCCGTATAGATGGTGTAGGTGCAATAGGAAATCCCCAGACCGGCAAACACCACCCGCCCGTACTGCGCCCC
>CAZVNK010000147.1:3023-6983 GCA_964628115.1 uncultured Ignavibacteriaceae bacterium
AGGGTCATGGTAATTGTTTGTGTTTCACACTTATGGCCCCGAGCGTGACCGCCTCCCCCCTGGCCCCGGCCAGATACACCATTTCGGGAACGAAGATCAGCCCGATAATGCCGAATACGGTACCAATGACGAGTTTGAGAACAATGCTTTCCTTGATGGCGGTTTCGGCATGGTCGAACTGTTTCTCGCCATAGCGACGCGAGATAATGGCGACCGATCCGGGACCGACCAGATTATTAAACGAATAGAAAAACCACATGATATTGGAAAAGATGGTGACAGCGGCGACGGCGGTTTCCTTTTCCGGAAGTCGTGCCAGCCACCACATATCGGCCAGATAGTATATATGCCCGGATAAAAACCCGATCATCGACGGCAGACCCATCATCAGTATGGATCGGATAATCGAGCCTTCGGTGTAATCGACCGGTGTTTTGGCAGTCGTTTTCGAGTTCATCAGTCCCATAACAAATAAGGCTCTAATATACGTTGTTTCTTTCGGGATGGTTACCGGAAAGTACGTAAGGGAAGTCAAAATGTTACGCGGGATGGGATCTATCCAAATCGGTCAGTTGCGATCGTAGGCTTTCAGGAATTTCTCGATGCCGATGCGAATCGCTTTCGCGGTCTTTTTTTGAAATTTGTCCGTTTTCAGCAGGGCCTCTTGTTCCGGGAGAATGATAAAGGCGCATTCGATCAACACCGCCGGATACTGGGTGGGGCGATTGACCGCCAGATTGCCATGATACAAACCGTAATCGTTGAGGTCCAACCGGTCGATCAATTCAGCCTGAATCGATCGCGCCAGAGCAATCGAGTGCGGGTGATAGTAGTAAGACGAAACCCCGTTGTTGGTCATGGGATCGACACCGTCGGGAAGCGCGTTGTTATGGATCGAGACAAACAGGTCGGCAGAATTAGCGACGGCGATTTCGGGACGTTGATACAGCGTCACCGAGGACATGTCATCGCGAGTCATCACCACATGGGCGCCTTTTTTCTCCAGTTCCTTTTTCAGGGCCAGGGCGATGTCAAGATTCGCGACGGATTCTTTCAGTCCGGTCGGGCCGATCGCACCGGGATCGGGAGAGTGTCCGGGGTCGACGACCACGATCTTATCCTTAAGCCGTTTAATGTCATGCGGGGGTTTGTTTATCTGTAACTTCAAGACACTCCCGTCATAAAAGGCATCATACCCCCAAATCGGGCGGTTGAAATGCATGGTAAGACAATACAATTCCGGTTCGACCTGTTTCCAGGTGGCAAGCCGCAGATCTTTATCACCGAAGTCATAGCGAATCCAGTCGGTATCTGAATTGACGCCATAGAGGTATATCGCGAGGGTGTTTTCATCCTTCTCTTCGATACGAAACGGATGGTGGTATTTTAACGGGAATTCGACGGTCAAATGATGCGGTTTCAGATAGGATCGCACCGCTCGCAAATATGACACGCCCGGCGGATAGGCGGGATCAAGCCAGTCGACCGAGTTTCGATTTACCCAGCCGTACTGCGTGGCCGATAGTTTAAGCTTCAGCCAGTCGTCATGCGCCCCCACCGCCAGCGCCTGAACTCCGGCGGGTTGGAACACCGCCAGATATCCCTTGCGCGGTCCGACCCGCATGATTTGTACCGAGTCGGTGAACTCGACCATACGCGGAAAAGTCGGAGGATTGATCAGGACATAACAGGCGGAGCTGTCGATAACGCCGGTGTCGCCGAGTTTAAGCAGGCTCAGCGCGTTGAAATCGATTTGCTCATTCGGGCGGCTGAGGAAATAATCCAGTATGCCTCCGATGCCGGGGCTGTGCAGGTGATAATAGATGCGACTGGAATCGGGCAGTGGTTCGGGGCCGATATCGAGATAACCTTCGTAATGCCCCCGGATTTTCAGCGACTCAGGAACGGCTCCCACCCCGAACACCGTCTCGCCCCAGTATGGCTGGATTTGCGGCAGTAATTCCACCATCGGGATTGAATCGCGATATCCGGGAAGCGAGCACCAAGCGGCGCATCCGGGAGTGCCGTCGATCGCGAAGGTCAGGCGGTCGCCGTTTGCCAGAACCAGCCGTTCATAGGCCGTCGGAAGCGGAGTCATATCAAGCGAATCGTAGCCGAACGATTGGCGCGGAGTCGGCACGATGACCGGCCAGTCCAGATTGGCGGTATCCTGTTCGTGGTATGCCGTCAGGTAAAAAACAAACGGTCCCGGATTCAGCGGTAGAAAGGCGATGTATCCCCCATCGGGATGGACGGGGATTTCATGGCCGTTGATTTCAAGCCGTGCGCCGGGAGTGACCGAACCGAGAATGAACGATGAATCGACGGCGCCGATGCCGCTGTTTTTTTTCGGATAAACGACGCGTATATCCGGTGCGGCCGCCGATGCGATTCCGACCAGAAGCAACCAGATTGCGATCAGGCTAATTATCCGCGACGATGTCATTTTGCATTGCGCTTTCATTCAGTTTCGGCCCGCCGATAATGGTTTCATCCACACTTATTTTATCGTCGATATAGCGAATTCCCTCAGCCACGTCCCGTTCCAAAAGAAGCGGGCCGTCGAGATCGAAATAATCGGCCAGTGACGACATATATACCGCCGGTGAGATCGCGATGGAAGATTCCACCATACATCCGAGCATGACTTTGCGATGGTCTTTGCGTGCCCGGCGGGCGATGGCCGTCGCGGTCATGATGCCGCCGGATTTCGCCATCTTGATATTGACGCCGTCGACATATTCCGTCAGGCGTTCATAGTCCTCGAGTTCGTTCAGTCCCTCGTCGACAAACAATTCGACGGGGGCTCTCCCCTTGAGATGCGGCCATTCGGCGATAAGTTTCACATCGGTCGGCTGTTCGATCAGAGTTACTCCCGCGCGATGCAATTCGAAAATCATTCGTTCGGCCTTTTCCGGATCCCAACCGCCGTTGGCGTCAACACGGAATCGATACCCGGTCATATTCTTAATCAGTTCCGGCAGTTTTTCGTCGCCATCAAATCCCATCTTGATTTTTATCAGGTGATACGGCAGGGTGGTAATCTCGGCAATCATATTCTCAACCGAATCGATACTGACCGTAAAAGAGGTTTGCAATCGTTGCGGTTGATCGAGATGCACGATCTGCCAGGGGAACTCGTTCCGTTCGGCGGACAGCCGGTGCAAGGCGGCGGTCATGATACCGGCGCGGGCAACATTGTCGATATCCATATCGCGAAGATCTTCGAGAATCGACGGATGCGGCTTTGTCGTCTTAATCAAATCGCATGCCTTTTCCAGATCGGCGAGGACTTCGTTTTCCTTCGGACCATAGAACACCGATCCCGAGCACTCGCCGCAATATCGGCCGTCAATGATGACGAAGACATTACGCTTGGTTTCCACCTCACCGCGCGAGATGCGAAATGTCCTTTTTAACGGCAGATTCAGAGGAATAATACGGATATCTATGACAGTACCCTCCGTGCCGACTGGAAAGATTCGTACAGGTCTTTGCGAAATCCGGGAGTTTCCGGCAAAAGTGAATTGATTGCGACTCCTCCCTCGCCGAGTGATGCGTGGATAATGCGTCCGCGTCCGACAGCTATGGCAACGGGGCAGGGAAAAAACGCCAGGTCACCGGGGATGATATCGGCAAATTCGACAGATGTTCCGCATTTCCGTTGGTCCTTGCTGTCGCGCGGGAGTATGACGCCCGCCATACGATACACCATTTGCACCAGACCGGAGCAGTCATATCCGAACGCGGTTTTCCCACCCCAAAGATACGGGACACCCAGAAAACGCCGGGCCTCTTTCAGGACATATCCGGCGTCACCGTGATGTTTTTTTAAGTCATTGAGCGACGTAATTTTCGACAGGGCGATCTGACACGACTTGCCATCAGGCATAATCATTAACCCCCGCCTTCCGCCGGTGCGACGCACGGTCAGGGTCGTTCCATAAAAGAGAAACGGCA
>CAZVNK010000148.1:0-6762 GCA_964628115.1 uncultured Ignavibacteriaceae bacterium
GGCAGTCGCTTTCCGGTTGTTCGGTGATATAGGCGGTGACACTGCCGCCGGACGTCGAAGCATCGATAATGCCTTTGACTTCATCGACGCGAATCGAACCGCCCGAGGTGTGGGCGTCGACGTCGCCGTCGACGCGTCCGATATTGATACTTCCGCCCGACGTCTTGATATTGGCGTCACCGGTACAACTGACCAGTGAGATACTTCCGCCGGAAGTGCGTCCGGTAACCGGTCCTTCGATGTTTTTAAATCCGAGACTTCCGCCCGACGTGCGCGCGTCGACCTCACCCTTGAGATCGTCAATGTGAATACTTCCACCGCTTGTTTTCAAGTCCAGGTCGAATTCACTCGGCACGCGTATCATGAATTCCACCTGCAGTTTGTTTTTGCGCGATCCGAACCATCCCTGGTCACCGCGATAATCTCCGTATATCTCAACCGTTTTGCCGTCCTGTTCGAAATCGAGAATAAAATCCTCGATCAATTCCCGGGCGTAATCCTCGCGGTTGGTTTTGGCTTTGAATACGACTTCGATTTCGACGGTGTTTTTATCATGGGTGGTGATTTCTATCGAGCCGCGTTCTGAATCGATCAGCAACATCCCGCCCGGCGATGCCTCGAATGATTTTTCAACGACTTCTTCGATATAGGCTTGGGCTTCCGCCAGCGGTAATGCCACCAGAGACAGAATGACCATCAGTGAACTCAGGATCTTGGTTGAATGCCATTTCATGTTATCCTCCCGGCGCTTAAATCTTATATCCTGTTCTTCTATACGGGAAGAATGAAATTCGGATTCATTTATCTGTCGGAAATCATGGCAATACCCGATGAAAAAAAAGCCCGCCGATTAAAGCGGGCCTTGTATCTCTACTGGTTGATGGTCGGACTATTCGGTCGGATTCCAGACCGGGCAGTTGTTCAGCGACTCCTGACAAGTGCACAGCGGTGCGTGATTGCCGTATAAATAATCGATCAATGCCAGCAGGTCGATCAGGTCGATATGACAGTCGCAGTTGCAGTCGGCCTCACGGGGTAACTCGGGTGAACTGAACGTGGAATCGTAAAGTATCCGGATAATATACAGGACGTCAAGCAGGTCGGCATTGCCGTCGTCATTGGCATCGCCCATTGGCTCATTGCAGGATGTTACCGCAAAATCGATTCGCCGCGCGTCGATGGCGGCGGCCCGCGCCCTGACCAGAACCGGGGCCGTCCCGTCATAAGCTATGGTCAGCAAATCATTGAGTCCGGCGGCGATTTCATCGCCGACATCGAGGCCATCAGTCAGAATATGCAACGAGTCGTAAATCAAATCGAATCCCAACATCATATCGCTGATGGGTTCAAGCGGCAAAACCGAAAGGGTTCCGGGATCGGGGGCATAATACACCAATTGCAAAGCGCCGGTCGAAACATCCAGATCGGTGGTTACGGTCATGATATTCTCGGACGTGATCGATGACAGGCTACCGTCAATCGCCGGACCGACCGGATCACCGGGAACGATTTCGCCCTGCAAGACTTTAAGTAAATACTCGAAATCCTCGACCGTAAGCGGAATCCCGTCCTGGTTGACATCGCTGTTGAGGATTTGCACGGGAGGATTGATGGTCAGCACCGAGTCGCCATAGATCAAACAGCGGCTGAATATCACCGCATCCGCGATTTCGTATGCGATTTCATTGAGATTGATATCGCCTAACAATATATCGGGGTCGTATGCCAGAGTAACGGGTTGTCCGAGATAACCGATCGCCATTGCGGAGTTCAATACGGCGATATTGCCCGCGAACGTGACCTGCAGGATAGGCGCATACGATGCCGGAAGCGCCCCGGTTAAACCGCCGACCAGCGAAATATGCAAGATCGGATCGCTGTATTCGTATTGCAGTTCCATGTCCTGTGCCGCCGGAAGGGCCGTAACCTCGACCGGGACGAAACTGGGAATATCGTATTCAAGCACCAGCGCGGACACTTCATCCTCGAACCAGGTGTTGATCATCAGTCCCGAATCGCCGATATTGTCGACCAGCAGTCCGTTTAACGTATCGAGCGGGGGAGAGTCGGGGTCGGCCTCACCCTGAATAATACGTAACAGAAAAATATAATCCGCCACTGTCAGGACGATATCGTCCATGTTGACGTCGCTGGCGGCGATCTGCGCTTCGACATCGATCGTGAATACGCTCAGCCCGTATTCGAAATAGTCTGCGAACAGCTGGGCGTCGGCCAGCTCGAACGGTATGCCGTTGAGATTGAGATCGCCGCGATCGGGATTGTCCTGTGCCTGTACCGACAAACCCAAAGCGACAACGATACAAAGTCCGACTACGAATCCGCGTGTCGATATTTTGAGGAAGCGGGCGGTGAATAACATAGCATCCTCCTGTGTTATTTTTGGCGGGTTAAACCGATTTTCAAAATCCAGAATGAAAGATTTTGTCCTCACACAAGAATTATCGCGAGCCCTGTTCCTGAAGAACTACTTAAAGATACGCGTAATGACCGATTCTGTCAAGATTGATTGTCGGAATAGACGGCCTAATATCCCAGCATGTACTGCAACAGACGCACCGTGCCGGATTTGCCGGAGTTGCCGACTTCCATTTCCGGGCCGACGCACGACGGACATCCCGCCGGGCAGGGGCAGTGTTGCAGTTGTTCCAGACAGGCGCGGAACAAATCGGGCGCGATCGTGAAAATCTTTTGGGAGTATCCGACCCCTTCGGGGATATTTTCATAGATATAAATGGTCGGTAGTTCGCTGAACGGCGCGCGCACCTGGGAGATCGACCGCAGATCGCGCGGATCGCACATCACCCACAACGGCGCGATTTTGCCGAGAATGTTGGACAAACCGCGCAACGCGCCGCCGAATTGCTCGCCTTCGAGATTGCATTTGAAACGGATATCGCCGGGGAACATGTACCAGAAGGCGCTGGTGTGCAATTCCAACTCGGGAAGCGTCAGCTTGCCCGACCCGACGTTCTCATGCGTGTGGAATTTGATTTTCTTGAACAGCACCGTCACCGATGTCACGGTCACTTCGCCCCAGGCCAGCGCGGTGTCGTGCACCTGTTTTTCCTCGGCGGTGCCGAGCACTTTCAAATCGGTTTTGGTTTCGGCGTCGGTGTAATAGTCGACGTCGGATTCCTTGACGTACGCCTTCTTGCCCTCCCAGTCCAGTTCGGTGACCTGGTACTGGTTGGCATCGTGCAGATAAATCGCCTCCGGGTGAAGGAAAATCGGCGCGGAATAATAGTCGACCTCGCCGATAACGCGGTTGTTGTCGGAACGGTTGAGAATGACGAAATTGTCCGGCGACGCCGACCTCAGCGACACCTGCTGGGCGGGGTAGATTTCCGACGACCAGTGATATTTGTGTCCGGCATGGCGAATCACGTGCTGGGTCTCCAGATAGTCGAGAATTTCGCCCGTCCCGTCGCGACGGAATTGTTCACCGTCCTGAAGGGGAAGCTCGAAACTGGCGCACTTGATATGATTGGTGCTGATGATCAGGTTGTCGGGATCGATAATGCCCATTTCCGGCGTGCGCTTGAGAATATACGCCGGGTCCTTGGCCAGAAACTGATTGATCGCCGAGCTGTTCGCGACAAAAATCGTCACCGACGTTCCCGAGCGCCGTCCCGCGCGTCCCGCCTGTTGCCAGGTCGAGGCGATCGAGCCGGGATACCCGCAGATGATCGATACGTCAAGCGCGCCGATATCGATACCCAGTTCCAGCGCATTGGTGGACACCACCCCGATAATGTCGCCGCGCCGCAAACCCTGTTCGATTTCCCGGCGTTGATTGGGCAGATAGCCGCCGCGATATCCGGCCACCCGGATATTCTTTCCGAACGGCTCTTTAAACGACTCGCGCAGATAAGACAACATCACTTCCACCTGCAGTCGATAATGCGCGAAAATAATGGTCTGAATACGTTCGCCGATAAACCGTCGGGCCAGCATCAAGGCTTCGTTCAGCGCGGACTTGCGTATTCCGAGCTGAGGATTGATGATCGGTGGATTGTAGATGATAAAATGCTTTTCGCCCGAGGGAGCGCCGTTGTTGTCCACCAGCACCGGTTTTTTGCCGGTGATTCTCTCGGAAAGCTCGTCCGGATTGGCAATCGTCGCGGAACAGGTGATAAAGATCGGATCGGAACCGTAAAATTTACAGATGCGTTGCAGTCGCCGGATAACATTGGCCAGATGCGATCCGAAAATGCCGCGATAGTGATGAATCTCATCGATGACGATATATTTCAAATTCTCGAACAGCTTGATCCATTTGGTGTGATGCGGCAGGATCCCGGCGTGAAGCATGTCGGGATTGGTCACCACGATATGCCCGGCGGACCGAATCAGCCGCCGCGCCGTCTGCGGCGTGTCGCCGTCGAACGTGTAGGTTTTGATATCGACGTCGAGATCGTTGATCAGTTCCATCAACTCCGACAGTTGATCCTGCGACAGCGCCTTGGTGGGGAAAAGGTACAGCGCGCGCGTCGATTTGTTTTTCATGATCGCGTCGATCACCGGCAGATTGTAACAGAGCGTTTTGCCCGACGCGGTCGGCGTCACGATCACGGTGTCGCGATTGTCATGGATCGCCTCGACCGCGGCCCGCTGATGCGAGTAGAGTTTGGTTATGCCGCGTGAGGAAAACGCGCGCACCAGTCTGTCATCGAGAAAATCCGGATACTCGTCATATACGCCGGCCCGAGGCGGAATCTCCGCCCAGTGAGCGATATTGCGGGAGATGACGGGATCGGTGCGGAACGATTCGAGTATTTGAATCAGGTTCATGACGGCTATTTTTTTCGGTTTAAAAGCTGGCGTTTGCAAATATCACACAGTTTGGTGCCCTTGTTGTCGATGTCCATCATGTTCTGGCTGTAATAATGCACGCATTTGGGATTGCGGCAGGCGGCAACGTCGCATAAAAATGCCACCTGATCGACGGCCTGTTTGTACAACCGATCGTATATTTTGGTATCGTCCTCGGGAAGCCCGTAAAACTCCTGACGGACTTTGTTCAGCGACACCACCGCCGTTCCCAGAACACTGTCGGCGTGCGCCATGACATAGGCTTCGTCGGGCAGATAAATATCCTCTTCGCAAACACCGATCACGTGTTCACGTTGATTGGCTTTGACTCGTTCCAGTTTTGCCAGGATGATCGCGGCGTAATACTGATTGCGAATGACGTTGTAGGATTCCTCCGGCATTTTCATGCCCTTGAGAATATCGACCGAGCGATTGAAGATCGGACCGATATTGGTGGCGAGTTTGTTGACCATCATAAAATCAACCTCACCGAGGGGAACGACGACGATTTTAGGTCGGGCGAACGCCATCAGTCAGTCTGCCATAAAAAATCTGCTTTTGGATCCATGCGGTGAAATCTTAATCTCCATTTTTGCGCCACATCGCGGACACCATCCGACAAAGGCGGTCCCGGCCTTGTTAAGATATATTCTGGAGTAAATTCGGCAACACTTAAAAATGACGCCGACATACGGCTTTCCGCCTTTGTCCGATTTGTCGGATGGACTCATCGGTGCGCGCCCCTCTCGGTTAATGTCGCCGTTTCCCATTGTTTCATGATTGCCACCGACGATGATGATCCCAGTCGGTCGGCGCCGGCGCGAATCATCGCCTCTGCATCCTCAAGCGTCCTGATACCGCCCGATGCTTTGACTTTGATCTGATCTCCGGCGGTCTGTTTTAACCGGGCGACGTCCTCGACCGTGGCGCCACCGAAAAAGCCGGTGGCGGTTTTCACGAATTGCGCCCCGGCGTTGATCACGATTTTGACCGCCTCGATTTGCACGTCCGGTGATAATTTGGGTGTTTCGATTATGACTTTCAACGCCGCTTTATTCGACAACGCCAGTCGAACCTCGGCGATTTCGCGTTCGACCCGGGCGTATTCGCCGGATACCAGCCAACCGATATTGGCGACCATGTCGATTTCGTCCGCGCCGTCCTCGATCCCCTGCACCGCCTCGGCGATTTTGATTTTGGTCGTGTTGGCCGACAACGGGAATCCCGACACACCGATTATTTTCACGTCCGTGCCGCACAATTCCGCGCGGGCATCGCGCACCCAGCAGGGATTGATCGCGATGCCGAAGAATGCGTACTGCTTCGCTTCCGAGCAAAGCCGGACAATGTCATCGCGAGTGGTTTCGGACGACAGCAGGGCGTGGTCGAAATACATGTTGAGTTTATTCATAGTCACTTCATTCTTTTCATTATAATCAACGATATCATAATATATTCAGGCGATACACCTGACAATCTCTTTTAAAAAACTTTTGCCGGGGAATAACGGCTTTCCCGATGATGAATTTTTCAATTCGAACAACTCCGCCAGCGTGGTCGCCACGTCGGCGAACATCGTCCGCGTTCCGAGATCGACTCCCGTTGTGATTCTCGGATTGTATGCCAAAAGCGGCACATATTCCCGGGTATGATCGGTCGATTGCTTCATGGTCGGATCACAACCGTGATCGGCGGTGATAATCAACAGGTCGGTATCCCGGAGGGTGTGCAACAGCGGTTCCAGATTGCGGTCGAATTCCTCCAGACCCCGGCCGAACGATTCCACGTCGTTGCGATGTCCCCAGAGCATATCGAAATCGACACAATTGGCAAACAGCAGTCCCTCGGAGGTATTCTCCAGCTCGGCGGTCAGGTTGGCCATCACCTCGGCATTGGTCAGTAATCCGAGGGTAAAATCATCGATCTTGG
>CAZVNK010000148.1:6772-6981 GCA_964628115.1 uncultured Ignavibacteriaceae bacterium
CCGGCAAACAGGTCGTAGATTTTGCCGACGCTGACCGTCGGAATTCCCGCCATTTGCAGGCGGTCGAGTATGGTCGGTGACGGCGGCTCCAGTGAAAAGTCATGGCGATTGGTAGTGCGGGTGAAATTCCCCGGTGTGCCGACAAACGGCCGCGCGATCACTCTCCCGACCGCGTGCTCGCCGGTGAGTAATTCGCGGGCGATTCGACA
>CAZVNK010000149.1:0-2207 GCA_964628115.1 uncultured Ignavibacteriaceae bacterium
GATAGCGGTCGAGATGTCCGGCTCTGGCAGAGCACTCTTTTACGACTTCCTGCGCGACTGCCATGATAACCGGGACATGGGTGGGGTAAATCAATCGACAGTCGTACTGTGCGGTTTTTTCGGCAACAGAGGAGAGAATATTCATCGAGGCGATGGTTGTCGGACGCTGAATGTCTCCCCCCCATCCGGGAGTATACAGAATGGGTGATCCCATTTCGGTGGCGCGGCCGACCGCCTCCTCGACCGCTTTCAGCCCCGGAATCTCGCGGATGGTGAATTTCTTGCCTGACTGCACCATGCGAATGGTGTAAAGTACGACCGCGACGGCAATGACGGAAAGAATCAGAGTCGGAAATGTCGCGGGGTCGAACCAGCGGCTTTCATCTCCGGATTCGACAGCTCGAACCGAATCCGCACATAACAATAGAATCAAAATGGCAAGAGAATTTGCTGATTTCAACGACATGCACCGATAAAAACAGACCGGGACGATGAAATCAACAAAAAGTTTTCTTGACATCCCCATAGGCGTCCCATTATCCTCAGGGTATTATGAAACATATACTATTCTTATCAATCGTTGCACTGGCATTGCTGTTATCCTGCTCCGGCGATGAGCAGGCTGTCGACGGCCAAGCCACGCTGGACTGGTGGCAGTTCTGGACCGATCCGGCGATCAAGCCGACCATCGAACGGATGGTGGCGGATTTTGAAAGTCAAAATCCGAATATCAAAGTGAATATCACCGACCTGACCTGGGCCAACGGCCATGAGAAAATAGTCATGGCGTTTTCATCGAACACCGCCCCCGATATTGTCGAGCTTGGTTCGGATTGGATTCCCGAGTTTTCGACCGCCGGGAAGCTGACGGATATCACTTCCGACGTTCTGGCGGACACGTCGCAGTTTTACGGGTGGACACCGGCGATTCACGACAGCGCGATATACGCCATGCCGTGGATTCTCGGAACGCGCGTCCTGTTTGTCAACAAGTCACTCATGAAACGAGCCGGATTTGATGACAATTATATCCCGCTGAACTGGGATCAGTTGAAAGAGGTGTGCTATAAGATCGATTCGTTGGGCAAGGACGTCTACGGTTTCGGCTCCAACGCCGCCGAGAAACATCGTCTGTACAAGAAATGCCTGCCATTTTTCTGGGGAAACAAAGCGAAAATCATGAGTGAAGACGGTTCATTCAGCACTTTTGCATCCGACCGGGCCTATGCGTCTTTATTGTATTATAAGGAACTCTGTGACAGCACCGGCATGGTCGACACCCAGCGACGGCTTGAGGATGCGTTTCTTGACGGCAAAGTCGGAGTGATTATTTCCGGCGACTGGCTGTTGAAACGTATTCACAATGAAAACATCGAAATCGATTTCGCGACGAGTCTGGTTCCCGGGCCGAAATATCCGGGTCCGTCCTTTGTCGGCGGAGAGTATCTCGCCATCAGCGAACAGTGTGAACACAAAGCGGCGGCGCTGAAATTCGTTCGATTTATGACCGGCGCGGAAAACCAACTGCGATTCTGCAAGGCCAATTTCTCGACCAATCCGTCGAACAAGGCAACCGCGGAAGATTCGTTTTTTGTCGAGACTCCGCATTTCCAGACATTTGTCAAACAATTGGCGTTGTCACGGATGCCGGAAATCGACGAGCATTGGGTGTATATCGAGGACATCATTGAGACGGCACTGGAAAAAGCGCTGTACGAGAACGCACCGCCGGCCCAGACATTGTACGAAGCCAAATTAGAGATAGAAAAGCTCTATAAAGAATAAATGACGACGCGCAAGTTTACCGGCCTGCTGTTCGCGTCTCCCTGGATTGCCAGTTTTTTTATATTCTGGCTGTTTCCGTTATTGTATTCGCTGGTGCTCGGTTTTACCGATTATCGCCTGATGAGTCCCTCCTATCGTTGGGTGGGGCTGGATAATTTCATCGCGCTGTTTTCCGATCAAGCCTTTCTATCTTCTCTGCTTCATACATTCGTATTCGTGTTGGGGACGATTCCGGTAACGACAATCGTGGCGCTGGGATTGGCGCTTTTGGTCGAACGGCAGTTTCCGGGGCGGACTCTGTTTCGGTCTGGCTTTTTTATGCCGTCGATCACGTCGATGATCGTTATCGCGTTGGTGTTTACCAATCTCTATTCACGCGGCGGGTATGTTTATTTGGTGGACGAGCTGCTTGGTCTTTCGCG